>NZ_VPAN01000013.1:0-76905 GCF_013419225.1 Acinetobacter sp. YH12097
TTTTCATAACGCTTGGCAATCACGTTAAAGAACAGATTCGCTTCTTCACGTCCAAACGGTAAATAACCAATTTCATCGATAATCAGTAACTTTGGTCCCAGTACCGCACGTTGCATATAGGTTTTCAGTTTACCTTGCTGGTAGGCTGTACTTAGTTGCAGCATGAGATCGGCGGCGGTAATGAACTTGATCTTAATGTTGTTCATGATGGCCTTATAGCCTAATGCCATAGATAAGTGCGTTTTTCCTACTCCGCTAGCCCCGAGAAACACCACATTTTCTGCTCTAGTAATAAAGCTCAGATTGAACAGTTCAATCACCTGTGATTTAGGGGCCCCTAGGGCATAATTAAAATCATAGTCTTCCAGGGTTTTGACTTGAGGCAGGCCTGAGAGTTTCATCAGTACCTGCTGACTGCGCTGTTGCCTGGCAGCATATTCATGCGTCAAGATCGCTTCAACAAAGTCGGCATAACTTCCATCTTGACCTAATGTTTGTTGTGCATGATGTGACCATTGTGATGCGATGGCAGGCAGATTGAGCTTTTGGCAAAGTTGCTCTATACGGTCGTATTGCAGATTCATCATGAAACTCCCAGCAACTGGTCATATACCGATAAGGGATGCTGCAAACTCTCGTAGGGCATGACATGCTCTGCTGCTGCAACAGGTACAGTGCAGGAACCTGTATCTGATTGCGGTAATGGCGTAAATTTTTGCTGCTCCTGTTGCAGTCGAACAGCCGGTTTTTCTTGCGTGGTGGCATGAATCCGCTGATTGGCGGTTTCATGCAGCCACCGGCCAATGTGGGCATTGGCGACATCAACATCTAACAGTAAACCCGAAGTCTTCAGGCTTGCTTTCAATGGCACAATAAAGCTTGATTTGAGGTATCCATTAAAGCGTTCAACTTTGCCTTTGGTCTGTGCACGGTAGGGCTTACATACGCGAGGACGAAAGCTGTATTTCTTGGCGCAGTCGAGCAGTTTGGGATTCCATTTATGCTGCCCCTCCTGATAGGCATCCCGTTCAATCATGATCGTTTTAGCGTTATCAAACAGGATTTCTTGAGGTACTCCTGCAAAGAACTGAAATGCATTTTCTAGACCATCGATCCATGCATCGGTACGTTCATGATCATAAAATTTCACGAAAGTCGCTCTGGAATACCCTAATGTTGCGACAAAGGCTTTTAAAGTCGTGTTGTTGCGTCGAATCGTGGTGAAATCCACCTGCATTTGTTGGCCAGGTTGGGTTTCAAAACGAATGATCGGTTCCGGTTTGGCAACTGGTTTTAATGTTGCAAGATATTCCCTCAATATCCTGATCTTTCCTGGATATCCCAACCTTAAAATTTCCTGGTAGAGCACGACAGCAGGAATCCATTCAGGATGAGCTGCATTTACACGTTGGAGTAAATAGGGTTTATATGGGTCAAGGATACTTATTCTAGGCTGTATACGCTGATACTGAGGTGTGGTGTTTTGCCGTAAATATTTACGTACGGTATTTCTGGACACCCCCAGTTGACGACTAATGGCTTTAATAGATTTACCTTGTTGATGAAGTATTTGGATTGTCACTGCTTGCTCCAAAGTTAACATGTTGAGCAGTCCAAAATGACCGCTATATTAACCAAGGGGGTCAGTTTTTAAATGCCATTAGGGGGTCATTTTTACACTGCCGCTAACAACTCGGTTTGAAGTGGAATACTGTCAATCTATTTCAGGACAAGACATTCAAAATTCATCGGTTCAACTCAACACTGTTTGGCACAGCAGCGTGATGCTGATGTCGTGAGCACATTTAAAAAATATCTTAGCCGAAAAACGCTCGTCACAAATCAAAACATTGTCATTACTTGTCGCATAGAATTTTCAGTCTTAGACTAAAGCTCATATTCACAATAAAAATAATTGCTTATGAACTTGTGGCAGCTTTTCCAAAAATTACGTCCATTCGTACAGCCATACCGCTGGCTGGTGGTCGTGACGCTGATCTTGACCTTAATTGGCTCACTCACGGCACAGGTGAATGCCCTGACACTCAAATATGCCGTAGACAGCATCAATCAGCTTTTACAACAAGGCCTCGGTCTAGCCAATGGTTGGCATATATTAATCACCATCACCGTAGTCTTACTGGGAAAAGAAGTCATCAATGCCATCGTGCAATTTGGACAAAAATCGTTTGGTGAAAAGTTACGTATTTTAATTTCTCAGGATTTGTCCCAAGGCATTATTGAAAAATTTATCACCTATCGATTGGCATTCTTCGATCAACAAGACAACCAAGCAGGTAAGCTCCAAACTCGAATTGATCGGGGTGTCAGCTCGCTCACACGACTAGTTCAAATCTTTTTTATTGATATTTTACCGCTTTTTACCAGTGCGATTATTGCACTGGGCTTAATGTATTATGCCAATGTTTGGGTTGGCGTGGTGGCCACAATTATCGTGCCGATTTATTTTTGGCTGACCTTTAAACAATCACAAAAACTGGCAGGCAAACGCCGTGCCCTACGCGATAATTTTGAAAAGAAAAATCAGGGTATTCTGAGTATTATCAATTCGATAACGGTCATTAAATCTTTTAACAAAGAAGCCGTCGAATCGAAAAAGCAATTAAATCTGCAAAAGTCACTGACTGAAAACCAGATGCAGACACGGCAAACCAGTTATATCTTTGACGGACTCAAAACCTTTATTGAACAGGTCGGTGTAGTGCTGATCATCATTCTGACGGCCTATTTTGTTTTGGATGGGCAAATGAGTATCGGGATGATTATGTATCACGTGTTGTTATTTAATAATGTCTCTGCCCCGATTCGCTCGCTGCATCGTATCTATGATGAAATTAACTCTGCGATGATTTATTCAGAAAGCTTCTTTAACATCTTAGAAGCGGATCATGAAATTGAAACCAGTGGTACTGCCCAACCTCCGATTCAAGGTCAATTTGAATTGAGCAATGTCGACTTTAGTTATCCCAATGGTTTTCAGGCATTACACCGTATCAATATGACCATCCAACCAAATAAAATTACCGCCTTGGTTGGTTTATCTGGCGCTGGTAAATCGACATTAATTAGCTTACTGGATAAGTTTTATCATCCTCAAGCGGGCAATATCAAACTCGATGGCATCGATTTAGAACAGATTGATACGCAGTATTTACGTGAAAATATTGGTTTGGTTTTACAAAAAAATCATATTTTCCCAGGTTCAATTTTTGAAAATATTCGCTATGGCAAAAGTACAGCTACAGAGCAAGAAGTCTTTGATGCCGCACGGAAAGCCTCGATCCATGATCAGATCTTAAAACTGCCACATGCCTATGAAGCCGATGCTTTACTGCTCTCAGGTGGACAGCAACAGCGCATTGCCTTGGCACGTATGTTCCTAAAAAATCCGCCGATTATTTTCTTGGATGAACCGACTGCTAGTTTAGATGCGATCGCGGCTGAACAAATTAAAAATAGTCTGGATCAAATTAAGCAAGGGCGTACCGTTATCATGATTTCGCATAGTTTGTCGCAAATTATCGATGCTGATTACACCTATGTGATGAAAGACGGACAAATCGTAGAACACGGGGAGCATCATGATTTGTACCATCAAGAAGGTGCCTATAAGCAAATCTTCGATGCGATGGCGAAAAGTTTAAATATTGACAAAATTGCCCGAACTTTTGAGGAAGACGAAGAAACACATAGTTAATTTAGACCGTAAAAAGCCCATCGTTTGATGGGCTTCGTTCATCTTGATGCTAATCCATTAACGCTGAACTTTTTGCTCAATTTCTTCAACACTGGTGTGACGGACATCTAGACCTTTCACCATATAAATCACTTGTTCAGAGATATTTCGAGCATGGTCACCAATACGTTCAAGTGAACGCAGCACCCAAAGTACATTCATGACCCGAGTAATGTGGCGTGGATCTTCTATCATATACGTCATGAGGGTACGGGTTGCCGATTGGTACTCGCGGTCAATATCAGCATCGGCCAAAAGGACACGTAAAGCCTGATCTACATCCAAACGTGCAAAGGCATCAAGCGCATCATGAATCATCACGCGGACTTGGTTGCCAATATGCCGTGTTTCCATATAACCCCGCGGTGAACCACCCTCTTCACACAAGCTTTGTGCAATACGGGCAATTTTTGCCGCTTCATCACCAATCCGTTCTAAATCAGTGTTGGCTTTCGACATCGCAATCACCATGCGTAGATCAATCGCAGCAGGATGACGACGTGCCAAAATTAGGGTAAGCGCTTCATCAATTTCAGTTTCCATACGGTTCACCGTATTGTCTTGAAATTGAACATCGATCGCTATCGTTGCATCCGTATCCAATAAGGCATGAATGGCATTTGCAACCTGTTGCTCCACCAAACCACCCATGGTCATAAATTTGGTATGCACATCCTGCAATTCTTCATTGAATTGCGAAGAAATGTGATGGTTTAAAACAGGATTATTAGGCAAAGCGAGTCTCCACTACAACTTGAATCGGCAGATTTTAGTGCCATATTAAAGCATATTGATTGTGAAACTTTTATGACCATGGATTATTTCTTTAGTAGGATCGATGGCTGATTTTTCTGATCGACCAACCACGCATTCATTTCCACTAAATCAGCTTCCGTTAATTTCCCAACGGAGGCTTTGAGTTGCAGTACATGTATTAAATAATCGTACTTGGAATTTAAATAATCTTGACGGGCTGAAAAAGCATTACGCTGTGCCAGTAGCACATCAACCATAGTTTTCAGACCTTCTTGGTACTGGGCTTGTGACGCCAAAGACACTTGCGCGGAAGAATCCATCGCAGCTTTACGTGCCTGTAATTTACTTTGATCCGTTTCGACTTGCATATAAGATTTTTTTACATCGGTTTGTGCTTTTCGAATCGCTGCATCCACCTGTGCTTGGCTTTTTTCAACATTGATCGCCGCTTGCTTAATGGATTTCTGTATCCGTCCACCATTAAACACATTCCAGTTCATTTCAATCCCCACCTGATCAAATTGACCATCTTGCGACATGATGGATTGTGGACTTTGCTTGTTATACCCATAGGTACCTACCGCTTCAATCTGAGGATATAAGGCGGCTTTTTCGACACGTTTACCATCTTCCGCATATCGTTGTTGCATACGCGCTTGTAAAATACCTAGATTCTGCCCCTGAGCCAGTTCTTCCCACGCTTGTACATTGTTTGGAATCGGTTTTTCAAACTGAAAATCTTCACGTAACACCGCCAAATTTTCTCGATATGGCCCAATCAATTGCTGTAATTGTTCCTGCGCCAAAACCAATTGAACATTGGTTGCCATGCGGTTTGCCCGTGCATTTTGATATTGTGCATTGGCTTCGCTGACATCACTTTTTGCCACCAAGCCTTCTTTTAATTTGCCATTCATCATGCGCAGCTGTTCAGAAAGCGCCTGTTCTTCTTGTAGGTTGGCAACCGTTAATGCCTGTTGGCGTAGGACATTAAAATAAGCTTCAGAAACATTTAAAATATGATCTTGTTTTTGAATCCGCAGATTAATTTCACTTAAATTAATCGAGGTCTTGACTTGCTTCAGCCCTTCCCATGCATCCCAACGAAAAATGGGCTGACGGGCAGTGAGCGCAATTTGTCTTGTTGTGGTGCTGTCTGGCATGATCAGCCCTGCTTGAGCGCCACTTTGGTTGGAATTTTGATTTTTTCGGGTCACATTTCCGGAGATTGTTACCGTCGGGAGTAAGTTCCCATTGGCAATCCCCAAATTCAACTTATCTGCTTCATATTGTAGTTTATTGGCTTGCCAATTGGGGTCTTCCTGTTTTGCACGTTCATAAGCTTGCACAAGGTCTAGCGCACACGCCCATTGACTCGTGAAAAGCAAACAAAGACCCACCACAACTTTTTTGTTCATTTTTTTTGTAAATTCCTAATATTCAAATACCCGAGATTGAATATTCAAGCCTAAAACTAAGCAGATACTAATCATATCCTTACAAATTTCCGTATGATTTTTATTAATTTTTTATATCAAATGCGACAAAATCAGATAATTTCAGTCGTTTTCGGACATTACTCACAACGCTATAACAAAGAACTGTACAATAGTACACATATTGCACGTGTTTCATCTATAGAATAGTCGACATTCCATCGGACAATACCACTTCTATAGCGCATCGAGTTCCTGTGTCAAAATTTTTTCAGCTGCCTGCAAAGTTTAGTGCAATGTTTTTATGTTTCAGTATGTTGAATGGATGCCAACAACAGCCTGAACCTCAACCTGCACCAGAGTTTCCCAACAATAAGACTGTTCAAAAAGAAGCAGTCGATTTGTCTTTGCTGTGCAAAAAACTTGAAAAAAACATGCTGGAAATAGACGATCAACGAACAACTTTCGCTTTAGAACAAATCAACCAAGATCTCAAAGTCTGCTTACCGCTATTAAAAGCGGACGAACAAAAAAAATTACTGCGTTTGTCCAATCAAATGTATCGCAACTTTTTACATGTTGAACGTACAGCTCAACAGCAAATGGCGTTCGAACAATTTGCCTTTGATATGGCTCAGCATCCCACCATTCAACAAAATCATTATGAGCAGCTCACTGCCCGAGATCAGTATTTACTGAAACATAAAGGCCAAGCTTATGTGGAGTTGTTCGATGCAGGTGAAGGACAATTACGCTATCGCCGCAGTCCTGAATATTTAGCCAAAATTTTTGCGCCTTATATGGAAGAATCTGAGCAAGTCTTTATTGAAAAACTGGCTGAACAAAATGCACAACCTGCCTTGCTGCAACAAAGTTTAGCCATTGAGCCGCAAGAGATTGCGACACGTGCAATTTTTTGGGAAGACTATCTCAAACAATATCCAGATAGCCCCTACAAAAAAGATGCACAACAATTACTATATCAATATAGCCAGTTGTTATTTATTGGTTCGGCACATAGTCCAGTTTCCAATGATTTTTCAGACCGCCTCAGTATTCAAGCCAGTTCTTTAGAAGAAATTGAACGCTTGGCTCAATTAAAAAACTCCAAATTGGCAGATCAGGCGCGTTTATTTTTAAAATTATTAGATCAAAATACTGCTGCATCTAATCAGCGATCAGAAGCGCAGCTGTTGAATTTAATTGGTGTCCGCAATCCTGATCCGCATTATAAGAAAGACTGTTTTAGTGACGCCATCTGTGTAAATCAGTCCTCTACTTAGCCAATGCAAGTTCAATTGCACATGTGCCTAGCCAAAATTCTGCACTGCAAAATCGATGAAAAATAACACTGTTTTAAAACAGCCTTCATGCTAATATCCGCACAAAGCTTGACGGAGCGCAGGTAATTTCCTGCTGAGATCATCTAAATTTAGTTCGCTAAATTTAAGGATGAGTACCGTTGAACCTGATCAGGTTAATACCTGCGTAGGAATCAAGCCATCTAAAAACTTAAGCCCTTCTTATCTCTTGGTTTTACGCCTTTATTTTCAGGTGAATCCATCAGATAAACCGCCACGTTTTTGGTCGTGCTTGATTCGTTGATGTCATTCATAAGGATCATTGCAATGAACCAATTAACGAATCTCACCGCTTCAGATCGCGCTGCTCAACATGAACAAGATGCTAAAGATCTCACTCGTATTCTCCCTGCATCAAAGAAAGTCTATATCCAAGGCTCACGTCCAGATATTCGCGTACCAATGCGTGAGATCAGTCTTACAGATACGCCTACAGGTCTGGGTGGAGAAAAAAATCTGCCGATCATGGTTTATGACACCTCTGGTGCTTATACAGACCCCAATATTCAAATTGACCTGAATCAAGGTCTACCTAATGTCCGTGAATCTTGGATCGAGTCTCGAAATGATACGGAAATACTCGATACCTTAACTTCAAAATTTGGACAAGAGCGTCTTCGAGATATTCGTACTGCAGAGATTCGTTTTGCGCATATTTCAAAACCCCGTCGCGCTCGTCGTGGACACAATGTCTCTCAAATGCACTATGCCAAACAAGGCATCATCACTCCTGAAATGGAATACATTGCGATTCGTGAAAATCAGCGCCAGCGTGAAGGTGTTGATATGCGCCAACATGCCGGTCAAAATTTTGGCGCCCGTAATTTAACTGAAATCACGCCTGAATTTGTACGTCAAGAAGTGGCTGAAGGTCGTGCCATTATCCCTGCCAACATTAACCATCCTGAATGTGAACCGATGATTATTGGTCGTAACTTCTTGGTGAAAATCAATGCCAACATTGGTAACTCAGCGCTCGGCTCAAGCATCGATGAAGAAGTGGCAAAAATGACGTGGGCAACTCGTTGGGGCGCTGACACCATTATGGATTTATCGACAGGTAAAAATATCCATGAAACCCGAGAATGGATTATTCGCAACTCACCTGTACCCATTGGTACCGTACCGATTTACCAAGCTTTAGAAAAAGTTGACGGTGTCGCAGAAGACTTAACCTGGGAAATTTTCAAAGACACACTGATTGAACAAGCAGAGCAAGGTGTCGATTACTTTACGATTCACGCAGGCGTGCTGCTTCGTTATGTTCCACTCACCGCCAACCGTTTAACAGGGATTGTGTCACGTGGCGGATCCATCATGGCGCAGTGGTGCTTAGCGCATCATGAAGAAAACTTCCTGTATACGCATTTTGATGAAATCTGCGAAATCATGAAAGCCTATGATGTGTCATTCAGTTTAGGTGATGGTTTACGTCCAGGGTGTATTCAAGATGCTAACGATGAAGCTCAATTTAGTGAATTACGCACCTTAGGTGAATTGACTCACCGGGCATGGGAGCATGATGTACAAGTCATGATTGAAGGCCCAGGCCATGTACCAATGCACATGATCAAAGAAAATATGGATCTACAACTCGAGGTTTGCAAAGAAGCGCCCTTCTATACGCTTGGACCACTCACCACCGATATTGCCCCGGGCTATGACCACATTACCTCTGCGATTGGTGCGGCAATGATTGGTTGGTATGGCACCGCCATGCTGTGTTATGTGACCCCGAAAGAGCATCTTGGTCTACCAGATAAAAAAGACGTCAAAGACGGCATTATCACCTACAAAATTGCAGCCCATGCCGCAGACCTTGCCAAAGGTCATCCCGGTGCGCAGGCCCGTGATAATGCATTGTCGAAAGCACGCTTTGAATTCCGCTGGGAAGACCAATTTAATCTGAGCTTAGACCCTGATACAGCACGCAGCATGCATGATGAAACTATGCCGAAAGAAGCACATAAATCGGCCCATTTTTGTTCAATGTGTGGACCTAAATTTTGCTCGATGAAAATCACACAAAATGTGAGAGATTATGCAAAAAATCAGCAAGATATGCAGCTTTCTTCAGAATCTAATCCTGAAATTGAGACAGGTTTACAAAGCATGAAAGCGGCCTATCATGAACATGGTCAAAAGTTGTACCATAAAGTGTAAAGCTTAAAAAAAATCTTTTGTATTCAACAAAATCTCGGTTAGGATGAAATGGAAGATTTCATCCTAATTAGCGCTTATGAATATTATTAAACAGGCCACATATAACAAAAAAGATTACAGCATTGAAGGGCGTGAACATCTTTATAAAGGCTTTATTCAAGTTGAAAAAGTTCTGCTTCGACACCGCTTATTCCATCAAGACAGCATGATTCCAACCATTCAGCGTGAATTGATTCATCGTCCTGAAGCAGCAGGTGTACTGATTTATAGCCATCAACAACAAAAATTTGCCTTAATTGAACAATTCCGCATTGGGGCGATTGATGATGAAACTTCGCCATGGCAACTAGAGATCATTGCCGGCGTGCTCGATGGTGATGAATCTGCTGAAAGCTGTATCCGTCGTGAAAGTTTGGAAGAATCAGGCTGTGAATTAGATGCACTACAGCATTTATTTAGTTTTTATCCCTCTGCGGGTGCCTGTGCTGAATTATTCCACCTTTATAGTGCTGAAGCTGAACTGCCCGAACATGGAGGAGTCTTTGGCATGCCTGATGAGGGAGAAAATATTCAATTGCATATCTTAAACTATGCTGATATTCCTGAATTATTAACCAATGGTCGGCTAAAAAACGCACCTGTCATTATGGCCTTGCAATGGTTACAACAACAAATACATACTACAAGGAATGTCTAAGGGGAAGGACATGACTTTAAGGGACACACCACAATACGACTGGACACTGATCCAGATCTCGGACACACATTTAATGGATCAGGAAGATCTTGAGTTTGTCCGCATGAATCCAGAGCAGAGTTTTCACGATGTGATTCAACAAATTCAGTTGAACCATCATCACATCGATACGCTTGTCCATACTGGCGATCTTGCACAAGTGCCGGTAGAGCGCACCTATGCGCGTTATCGCGAATATATGCAACAGCAGCCGTTTCCGTTTTATCAGATTCCGGGGAACCATGACGAAGCGTCTTGCTTCCCATTTCATCAACAGGAAGATCGGGCTCACTGCATCGCATTAGGCAATTGGTGTCTGATTTTACTGAACAGTGCGGTCAAAGGAAAAGTCGATGGTTGGGTATCACAACAGCAGCTAGAACAATTAGATCAGTTGCTCACAGCACACCCACAGCAACACATCATTGTGGCATGCCACCACCACCCTTTTGCCATGCAATCGCATTGGATAGATCAGCACAAATTAAAAAATGCTGAACATCTGATGGATGTGCTTTCACGCCATGACAATGTCAAAATTGTACTGTGCGGACACGTACATCAAGACTCGTCTAATCAATGGCGCAATATTCAGTTTTTATCGACACCTTCGACCAGTGTTCAGTTCAAACCACATAGTGAAAATTTTGCCTTAGATGAAGCTTTACCAGGGTATCGTGCACTCTATCTGAATGATAATGGTGAATTTAAAACGGAAGTTGTTCGGGTCAAATTGAAACAACCTCAAATTAATGTTGAAATTTCAGGTTATTAACTTTTCAATTTGATTTTTTTGCTTTACTTTATGCCTTCTAAAGGAAAAGTGATAGTTAGAATCCAAACATCAAAGACTATCAATAAGCAGAAAAAGTCTATATGATGACGACCCCCACAGAAGGAAACTCTGTGTTGGGTGGATAAAAAACTTGCATATCACCATATTTTTTGCGTATAGATATATGCATATGATGAGGAATGCCCTATATGGCGAATGACAACCAAAATCAAGTCTTAGACGAACAAACTGATGTAGTAGACGAAAAGTCTACCAAACGCGTGCGCAAATCAAAGCCAAAGGCGACTGAAGGTGGTTCTACTGCAAGCTTATTTGGTATTGAACCTTATCAGCCTAAAAAGAATGAAGAATACATGTCTGAAGGGCAACTTGAGCATTTCCGCCACATCTTATTGGCGTGGAAAGCTGAGTTAATGTCAGAAGTAGACCGTACTTTGAATACCATGCAGGACGAAAATACTGCGCTTCCAGATGTGAACGACCGTGCAACGCAAGAAGAAGAATTTGCGATCGAACTTCGTACACGTGACCGTGAACGTAAACTGATCCGTAAAATTGAACAATCAATTGAAGCGATCAAAAATGATGACTACGGTTTCTGTGAAACGTGTGGTATCGAAATTGGTTTACGTCGCCTAGAAGCGCGCCCAACAGCGACTTTATGTATCGACTGCAAAACACTTGCAGAGATCAAAGAGAAGCAAAATAACGGTTAATTCTGTGTTGAGTAATTCCTCTCTAGCCCTCCCTTTAGATAAGGGAGGGAAAGCTGCAGAGCATTACGTGGGTCGGTTTGCGCCATCGCCAACCGGCCCTTTGCATTTTGGCTCTTTAATTACAGCAGTTGCAAGCTACTGCGATGCCCATGCCCATCAGGGGCAATGGGTGGTTCGTATCGAAGATACCGACATTCCACGTATATTTCCCGGCAGCGAAGAACACATCTTACGTTGTATTGATGCATTTCAATTCGAACCAGATGCCGAGATCATTTTCCAAAAAGACCGCCTCGAAATCTATGAGCAAGTCATTGCACATTTGCATGCCCAAGACTTGGTCTATGCTTGTCAATGCACCCGAAAAATGCTCGGTTCAAATCATATCTATCAAGGTACATGTCGCAATCTGGGCCTTCCCCTTCAGGATCAGGCCATTCGAATCAAAGTCGATGCACAGAACATTTGTTTTACCGACCGCTTACAAGGAACGCATTGCTCCAATCTGCAGCAAGATTTAGGTGACTTTGTCTTAAAACGCCGTGATGGCATTATCAATTATCAACTTGCTGTCGTGGTGGATGACTACCTACAAGGGATGACCCATGTTGTACGTGGGGCTGATCTTTTGGACAATACTGAACGTCAAATTTGGCTCGGACAGGTTTTGGGTTATCCACGCCTTGAATACATGCACTTGCCATTAGCAATGAATAATCAAGGACAAAAACTGTCAAAACAGAATATGGCTCAAACTCTTGATTTAAGCCAAGCGGCACCGTTATTACAACAAGCATTGCACGCCCTACACCAACCGGCAGTCGACTTAGACACGCCACGTATTATGCTGCAACAGGCGATTGCGCAGTGGAATATTCAATATATTCCCCATGGCACAGCATTGCCTCAAATCTATCAATAAACCCAAATGTTGATCTGAGTCAATCACTCGATATTCAATTGAATTATGCTTTAATAAAGTGATCAATCGACCGTTGGAGAGCCTAATGTTTTTTATTTTTGGAGTTGGTCCGAAAACCAAAGTCATTGAAAAGAGCCAATTTACTTGCCCTGTCTGCCGCAGCAGAACTCAGTTTGAGTTGAAACAGCAACGTAATTATTTTTCTTTATTTTTTATTCCATTGATTCCACTATCTAAAGCCAAGGCGAGCTTTGTCAAATGTCTCCATTGTGGAACGGAGATGCCGGCCAGTGTACTCCACCATGCATCTCCCGATCCGCAACGAGATACGAATTTAGAAGCTTGATTCTTCTTTACTTGGGTTCACTTCTTTGGTCGTCGCATCGATCTTTAAGATCAGACTCACCATAACCGCACAGATAATCAGAGAAGATCCCCCATAACTAATAAACGGTAAGGTCAAACCCTTGGTTGGAAGCATGCCCATGTTCATGCCGGCATTCACCAAAATTTGCAATAAGAAGATAATACTGATGCCATAAGCCAAGTAGCCTGCACGTAAGTATTGATGACGTAAAGCACGATGACCAATGCGAATACAGCAGACCAACATCACAAATGAAAGCGTCAATACGGTCAAAATCCCAAAGAAGCCAAATTCTTCACCCAATACCGCCAACATGAAGTCGGTATGTGCCTCAGGTAGATAAGACATTTTTTGAATACTATGACCTAAGCCGACACCAAACCATTCACCGCGACCAAAAGCCATTAATGCATTCGACAATTGGTAGCCTGCGCCTAATGGATCATTCCATGGATTTGAGAACGACATCAAACGTTCTAAACGGTAGGGTTCAAATAAAATCAAGAACACAAAAGCCATGATGATCGCACCAAAGGCAATTGCGAACTGAATCAACGGTGCTCCTGCGAGGAAGAATACCCCTAGCATGGTTAAGGCAATCACCACCGTCGCCCCTAAATCGGGCTCAGCCATGACCAAACCGACAGTTGCAGCCATAATCACTGCCAATCGCACCAAGCCTTTGATGTTATTACGGACTTCTTCGGCACGCCGTACCACATAGTCTGCGGTAAATATCGCCATCATGACTTTGGCGACTTCCGAAGCCTGTAAGGTGAAACCTGCGATCCGAATCCAACGCTTAGAACCATTGACTTCAGTACCCACCGCCAATACGGCAGCTAACAGGACAATGGTCACAATCCATAAAAAGAAGGTGTTGTTAAACCAGACATTTAACGGCACTTTATAGGCGATATACGCAGCCATGGCGGCAGCGGCAATCGAAATCCCGTGTCGTGAAATGTAATGGAAGGCATTTTCATGCATACGCTCTGCATAAGGCATCGACGCAGATGCCACCATGATCGAACCAATACACAACAATGCCAAAACACAGAACATTAAAACATTGCGTACGTTGACCTCAGCAGGTAACCGAGGAATCCAACGCTCTACAACTTCATTTATTCTATTTATGGTCGTCTGAGCTAACCCAGCCATACAACTTTCCTTATCGTTCTTTTAAACGAGTGCATTCACACAATCAACAAATTGGTGTCCACGCTCACTGTAGCCTTTAAACATATCAAAACTTGCGCACGCTGGAGACAATAACACCACATCATTGGCTACCGCATTTTGTTGGCACAGCTCAACCGCTTGTTTCAAACTTTCAGCATGAATCAGCGTGGTTGTCCCTTCAATCGCTTTTTCAATAATTGGACGATCTTCACCAATCAACACCGCAACTTTGGCATATTTTGAAAGTGAATCACGCAGCGCAGTAAAGTCCTGCCCTTTGCCTTGACCACCTAAAATAATCGCCACTTTACCGCCTTTGGCTTCAATCGCGGCACCTAGACCATCAATCGCAGCTAAAGTCGCACCAATATTGGTACCTTTAGAATCGTTATAATAACGAACACCATGCACTTCTTTGACAAATTCACAGCGGTGCTCTAAGCCTTTAAAGGTTTTCAAGGTTTTCAACATGCCTTCGAGTGGCAAACCAATCGCTTCACCCAAAGCCAAACATGCCAAGGCATTTGCCACATTATGGGTGCCTTGAATATACATGTCTGCACTTTTCAGTAAACGCTCACGACCACGTGCCAACCAAATTGTGCCATCAGTATCGCGTAAAATACCGAACTGATTCATATCTGGTGCATTTAGGCCAAAGCTTTGTATTGGGGTGACATCTGGAACCAATGGACGTGTTAATGAGTCATCACGGTTATACACCACTTTTTTCACCGCTTGGAAAATACGATGCTTCGCCGTGTGATAGCCCATCATATCGCCATGACGGTCCAAATGGTCTTCACTCATGTTCAACACCACTGCCACTTCTGCTGCCAAGTTCGACGTGGTTTCTAATTGAAAACTTGAAAGCTCTAAAACATAAAGCTCAGGATCATCTTTGGTGAGATCCAAAGCTGGACGACCTAAGTTGCCACCCACTGCCACTTTTTTGCCTGCATCTGCTGCCATAAGACCAAATAAAGTCGTTACAGTACTTTTCGCATTCGAACCTGTAATCGCGACAATTGGCTTATCCGTCGCACGACGTAAAATTTGAATTTCTGAAACCACTGGAATGTTGGCTGCAATGGCCGCCTGAATTTGCGATAATTTTGGATCTAGCCCCGGGCTGATAATAATTTCTTCTGCTTGGAGTAATAAATCTTGATCCAACTGACCAAAACTGGTTTGTACATCACTTGGAATTTGATCATGACCCGGTGGGACTGCTCGTGAATCGGTGACTGCAACGCGGTAGCCATGGCTATGTAAGAAATTCACTGCGGAAACACCAGAAATCCCTAATCCGGCAACAACCTTCAATCCACCACGCTGTATTAACATTTTCGCCCCATTTTTTGGTCGGTTTTTAAATCTGACAAAATGTTAGCACTTTGCTGTTTTGAATGCTTTTTATGTTTTCACTTTCTCGCAGTTTTTTTGTGTCCGCTCGTAAAAAAACCGCCCATTTCAGGCGGTTTCTTCAAGCAACTGACGGCGAGCTTATTTCCATTTCACCGCTTGTACTTCAGCTTTTTTTGCAGATGGATTATCCGAAGCTGAACATCCACAACCACCTGCACAGCCTGCTGCCATTTTTGGTTTTAACCATTTGGCTAGACTGTTCCAACCACGGTTTTCACAATGCGCAGATAAAGTTGTGAAGACTGAGTTCGATGTTTTTGGAAATACCTTCTTAAACACCACGACAGCACTCCAAATCACCAATACTGCAATAATTATTGATTCAAGCATGTCTCTCTCCTTTGTTCAGCTTTTGCCATTCACAATTCACGATCCAAAATAGCGCGTTGCAATTTGATAAGTGATGAATGCCATTAAATAAGCCAAACCAAATAAATAGATGGTCATGAAACTCACCGTTTTCAAGGAGCCAGTTTCACGTTTAACTGTCGCCAATGTCGCCAAGCAATGTGGCGCATAAATAAACCACACCAATAATGATAAACCGGTTGCCAATGACCAACCCAATGACCCATCACTACTAATTAAATTTGCCAGACCTTGAGACATGGCATCGTCATCTGTTGCAGACAAGGCATACACCGTACCCAATGCTGCCACAACGACTTCACGTGCCGCCATCGCTGGAATTAAGGCAATACAGATCTGCCAGTTAAAACCTAATGGTGCAAAAATCGGTTGTAGGACATGCCCAAGCATACCTGCCAATGAATAATCAATATCCGGCAAGGTTGCGCCTTCTGGCGGTTGCGGGAAGGTACACAAGAACCATAACAAAATCGATAAAGCGAAGATGATGCCACCAACACGTTTCAAGAAGATCTTGGCACGGTCCAGTAAACCAATCCAAACACTCTTAATATCTGGGAAACGGTAGCTTGGAAGTTCCATCAATAAGGCATGCTGCGATTTATCTTTTTGGAAGAATTTCAGTACTGTTGCCACAATTAAGGCACTCACAATCCCGGCTGCATATAATGCAAATAACACCAAGCCTTGTAAGTTAAAGACGCCCCAGACCATTTGCTCTGGAATAAATGCCGAGATCAGTAAAGCATAAACCGGTAAACGTGCCGAACACGTCATCAACGGTGCAACTAAAATCGTTACCAGACGATCTCGAGGATCTTGAATACTCCGAGTTGCCATAATGCCTGGTACAGCACAGGCAAAGCTCGATAGCAAAGGAATAAAAGCGCGACCACTCAGACCCGCTTTAAACATCAGCTTATCAAGTAAGAACGCTGCACGTGGTAAATAACCTGATTCTTCTAAAACCAAAATAAAGAAGAATAAAATTAAAATCTGCGGCAAGAACACCACCACGCCGCCTGCACCCGCAATGATCCCATCAACCACCAAGCTGTTCAGTAGTGGATGTGAAATATGTTCACCGACCAATTCACCGAACCAACCGAAGAAGGTTTCAATACCATCCATAAACGGCGCAGCCCACGCAAACACCGCTTGGAAAATAATAAACATCATCACCGCTAAGGTAATTAAACCAAAGACTGGATGTAGAAAAATTTTATCGAGAAAGTCTGAGCGTTTATCTTCATGATCAACAAACACCACCACGTCTTTTAAAATTTGTTCAATTTTTTCGTGGTTAGTCCCAGAAAGATTGGTATCACTTAATGACGCATCTGGTTTTCTGAAACCTTCAGCATCCAAAGCACCCATTAAGTTTTCAATACCCGCATTACGTACAGCAACGGTTTCTACAACAGGCACACCCAAACGCTGAGACAGCTTTTGGGTATTGATTTGCATGCCACGACGGCGTGCTTCATCCATCATGTTGAGGACAAGTAAAATTGGACGACCCAAATCGATCATTTCCATGACCAAACCGAGGTGCAATTTCAAGTTTGTCGCATCAACTACACATAAAAAGACATCTTGATGGCCTTCTTCTGCAATTTTACCTTGCACGACATCACGCGTAATAGCTTCATCAGGACTCGTCGCTTCTAAGCTATATGTCCCCGGCAAATCCAAAACTCGAACAGATTTACCCGATGGCAAAGTAAATTGACCAACTTTACGCTCAACCGTTACCCCAGCATAGTTCGCAACTTTCTGACGTGTGCCCGTTAAATGATTGAATAATGAAGTTTTACCACAGTTTGGATTACCAACGAGGGCAATACATAACGCATCACTCATGCTGATGCCCCTTCCATTGCTATTTCCACTTTTTCAGCTTCTACTTTTCGCAGTGCGAAACGAGTAAACCCAACTTGAATTAAAATCGGGTCACCACCAAAAATACCTTTGGTAATCACCTGTACTTTTGTTCCGGGAACAAAACCCAAAGTCTCTAAACGGCTAGCGACTAAATCAGCCGGAGCATTGTTGCCATTCTGGTTACGATGTACCTTATGAATGACTGCGCTTTGTTTCACTTTCAAATCAGATAATCGCACGCAACTAACCCTAAAAAATTTTGAACATTATACAAACAAATGAGAATAATTAACAAATCGGATTCGATTTCAATTCTCATTTAGCAATCTAGCATCGACACGACTATTTTTTTAAATTACATTGCATTAAACCATTGTGATTTCTTGGTTTAATTTCAAAAATGAGCGGCACATGTTAAATAAAAAACCACGAATCCCGACCCCAGTCCAAATTCCAGAAACACTCAGTTTTTTACACGGATATCGTGATGATTTAATTGCTCAAACCGTCAGTCCACACACTCGAAATGCATATTTATCTGATTTAATTCAATGCAGTGAGTGTCATACGCATATCATGACAGATTGGAGTAGTGACGACATTTCAGATGTCTTGCTCAGCCTGACTAAACAAGGAAAAAGCCCTCGCTCGATCGCCCGCTCACTTTCTGCACTGCGTTCATTTTTCAAGTTCTTGCGCGAACAAAAAATACGCAGCGACAATCCTGTTGCAATTCATAAAACACCCAAATTGGGTCGTGCCCTACCAAAGGATTTATCTGAAGCAGATGTCGAAGCACTGATTAATGCCCCAGACCTTAGCACCGCTTTGGGTCTACGTGATCGTGCCATGCTCGAAGTGCTGTATGCCTGTGGTTTACGGGTCTCTGAGTTATTAAATTTAAGATTAGAACTGATCAATCTGAAACAAGGCTATTTACGGATTACCGGTAAAGGCAATAAAGAGCGCTTAGTCCCATTAGGACAAATGGCGGTGGAATGGATCGAGAAATATTTAGCTGAAGCACGTCCCGTCTTATACAAAAGCGCAACCGATGCTTTATTTCTCACTCAACTCGGTGGAATGATGAGTCGCCAAAACTTTTGGTACGCGATTAAACGCTATGCGCTCATTGCAGGTATTCAAGCCGAATTATCACCACATACCTTGCGTCATGCCTTTGCCACGCATTTACTCAACCACGGTGCCGACTTACGTGTCGTGCAGATGCTGCTCGGCCACAGTGACTTGTCTACCACGCAAATTTATACCCATGTCGCGCAAGTTCGTATGCAAAAATTACATGCAGACTATCATCCAAGAGCTTAACGGCAGGAAATATCAGACCAAGAAGTTCTATCGTGCCCGATATTTTTTGCTATGCTTACTCACCTGTTTGATAAAGCTAAAAGAAAAGGGTTGTTTATGTTATTTACCCGTTCAAAAATTTTTCTCGCATCGACACTTGTTGCCAGTATGGCGTTAGTGGCTTGTTCTAATTCAAATAATGACGAAAAGAAAGACGCGACATTAACGGCAAGTACACCTGCAACTGGTGAAGCTTCGAATTTATCTGAACGTAATGCTCAGCAGCGTTTAATTGATACTTTGCAATCCAATTTGCAAAAAGCCAATATCAATGCCAAAGTCACTGGGGTGAAAGCGACTGAAGTTCCTAATTTGTTTTGGGTGAGTTTTGAAGGCATGCATGCAGTGTATGCTACAGCTGATGGTAAATACATTTTCCAAGGCGACGTGGTTCGTTTGGGTGAAAAACAACTCTTTAATGTAGGCGATACGCTACAAGCAGACGCCAACAAAAAACTATTTGATCAATTAAAAACCGAAGACTTACTAATCTATAAAGCCAAAGGTAAAACCAAACACGTGGTTTATGTGTTTACCGATGTCAGCTGTCCTTATTGCCATAAGTTACATGAACAAATGGATGATATTAATGCCCGTGGCATTGAAGTCCGTTACATCGCTTGGCCACGTGGTGAACAACACATGCCAATGATGGAAACTATCTGGTGTAGCAAAGACCGTCGTGCCGCATTTGATAAAGCCATTGCCGGTGAGCAAATCGAGCCAGCATCATGTAAAAACCCAGTGCGCAGCATGTATGAAATGGGTCTAAATATTGGTGTGAATGGTACGCCAGCGATCTATAACGCAGAAGGCAAACACATCGGTGCTTACATGTCGGCTTCCGAACTTGAAAGTGCGCTTAAATAACTAATTTTTATAGGCTAAATGAATGTTTTTTATGGGTGGGAATAAAGTGATTTCTACCCTAGAGTCCGAACGTTTTTTTAGCTATGATCTAAACTCACTTAAAGCAATGATGAAATAAATGGAGTGTGACGTGAAACCAGTTCGTCTGGCAATCCTCGGTCTTGGTACTGTGGGTGGTGGTGCCCTTAAACTACTAAAAGAAAATGCTGCTGAGATTAAACGTCGCACCGGTCGTGAAATTGAAATTACCCATGTGGGTACGCGTCGCCCTCGTCCTGATTTAGAACTACCTGCTTCAGTGAAGCAAAGTGCTGATTTATTAGATATCGTCCGTCAACCCGATGTAGACGTTGTGGTTGAAGTTATGGGCGGCATTCACCCTGCGTATGAAGTAATTCGTGAAGCAATCGTTCATGGCAAACAAGTGGTTACAGCCAACAAAGCTTTATTAGCTGAACACGGCAATGAATTATTTAAATTGGCCGATGATCATCACGTTCAGATTGCTTATGAAGCAGCTGTCGCAGGCGGTATCCCAATTATTAAAGTCCTCCGTGAAGGTTTGGCAGCCAATAAAATTGACTGGCTTGCAGGTATTATTAACGGTACAGGTAACTTTATCCTGACTGAAATGCGTGAAAAAGGTCGTGCCTTTGCAGACGTTCTCAAAGAAGCGCAAGAACTCGGTTATGCCGAAGCAGATCCAACTTTCGACGTCGAAGGAATCGATGCAGCGCACAAGTTAACATTGCTGGCTTCTATTGCTTTTGGTATCCCACTCCAGTTTGACAAAGTCTTCACTGAAGGCATCAGCAAAGTCACTGCGCAAGATGTCAAATATGCAGAAGACCTTGGTTTCCGTATTAAACATTTAGGTATTGCACGTCGTGCTGCAACGGGTATTGAGCTTCGTGTTCATCCAACGCTGATCCCTGAAGACCAACTGATTGCCAATGTAAATGGCGTTAAAAATGCTGTATTGGTTCAAGCCAATGCCGTTGGTCCAACGCTTTACTATGGCGCAGGCGCAGGTGCAGACCCGACAGCATCAGCCGTGGTTGCTGACGTTGTTGATATTGTCCGTGACATCTCATATACCGAAGATGGCGCTGGTACAATTCCACAGCTTGCTTTTGAAGCACTGACCGATTTACCAATTCTTCCACGTGAAGAAATGACCACAGGATACTACATCCGTATTAATGCCGAAGATCAAACTGGCGTTCTTGCTGATGTCACTACGATTTTAAGCCGTGCAGGAATCAGCATCGATGCGATCATGCAACAGCCGCGCTTAAAAGACCTTATTCCTATCGTGATTCTGACTGATCCAGTTAAAGAATCTAAAATGGATGAAGCCCTTCAACAAATTCAAGCATTGCCTGTCATTCATGGCGAAATTGTACGAATTCGTTTAGAATCGCTTGATAATTAATCGGGTCGAGGGGAATATTTTCAGTTCCTCTCGCCAAGCTCTACACACAATTGGAACATCATCATGTCTAATGCCAATCGTTATACTGGTTTAGTTGACCGCTATCGCGACCGTTTACCCGTATCTGCAACTACTCGCGCAATTTCTTTGGGCGAAGGTAATACGCCACTGATTAAGCTTGAGAATATTCCACGCATTATTGGCAAAAATGTTGAAATTTATGTGAAGTACGAGGGCTTAAACCCGACTGGTTCATTTAAAGACCGTGGTATGACCATGGCCGTAACAAAAGCAGTGGAAGCAGGCTCAAAAGCGATTATCTGTGCCTCTACAGGTAACACATCTGCTGCCGCAGCGGCTTATGCTGCACGTGCAGGTATTAAAGCATTCGTGTTAATCCCAGAAGGCAAAATTGCCATGGGTAAAATGGCACAAGCGATGATGTATGGCGCGGTAACGATGCAAATCCACGGTAACTTCGATGACGGTATGCGTCTTGTAAAAGAAGTTGCGGATCAAGCACCAGTTACGATTGTAAACTCAATCAACCCATACCGTCTGCAAGGTCAAAAAACCATTGCTTACGAAATCGTTGACGAATTAGGTCGTGCACCAGACTACCACTGCCTACCTGTAGGTAATGCGGGTAACATCACAGCACATTGGATGGGTTATACCGAAGCTGTGGCGAATCAGCCTAAAGAAGAATTTGTACAAGTAGTTTATGATCCTGAAACTGATCAATTCACAGGTCCAAAACCTGCGGGTCTACCAACAATGGTGGGTTACCAAGCTGCTGGCGCGGCACCATTCCTACGCGGCGCACCTGTAGAAAACCCTGAAACAGTAGCAACTGCAATCCGTATCGGTAACCCACAAAGCTGGAACCATGCTAAAGCAGTAGTCCGCGATTCAGAAGGTTGGTTTGACGAACTTCAAGATGCTGAAATCTTAGAAGCACAGCGTCTACTGTCTATGTACGAAGGTGTATTCGTAGAACCTGCTTCTGCAGCGTCTATCGGTGGCGCGATTCGTGACATCAAAGCAGGTAAAATTGCTGAAGGTTCTGTGATCGTATGTACTGTGACAGGTAACGGTTTAAAAGATCCTGACACTGCCATCAAGCAATGCCAAGATGCCGTAATGTTGTCGATTGATGCAACTATGGATCAAGTTCGCGATTCAATTCTGTCAAATATGTAATTCATATGCTGACTAAATAAAAAAGCCCTGCTCTTGCAGGGCTTTTTTTAAATTTAAGAAATTTTTATATAAATATTAGGGGGAAATTATGCTTTTATACCAAACAATTTTTAATGTTGATTCGCAAAGCAAAACTTTAGATGACTTAAAAAATATATGCTGCGACTGGATTCATCAAAGTAAAAATTCTAAAATAAAAATCCATGATCTACAATTTTCTGCGTATGATGACTTTAATTTGTTATCTAACAATCAATCTGAGAAAATCATTACTAATTATGTAGCTTATGACAATACAGAAAGTTTTTACTTTGAATATCAAAAAGATTTACAAAAAGCTGATCATTGGATAACTATTATTTCTGTTGAAAAAACAGGTACTAATTTTAAAATAGGAATAAAGCTAAAAACCATTAGCACAAATCCAAAGCCCAACAATAAGACAATAAAAAAACCGCTAATTATCAGTAGATTAATTGATGATCTAGGTGCCGCATTTGATGGTGAATTTCTAATCGATCAAATTAATTGGTTAGACCACTCATCATATTGGATTGAAACTGTTGCTAAATTTATGCTTGGTGAATTCAATGGACACCTTCCGTGCGTATATCTTAGCCAGCCTCTTAGTTTTAATGAAGAACAAATTGTAGACTTACAAAAAGAATTATTTGGTCTGGCCCATATCTTTATTGAGCCCAAAGAAAACTATGAATTTTTTTCTAATCAATTACGTCAAGCTTCTTTAAGCAAAAATGCATATCAGAGCTCTATAGGTATTTACTGGAAACAAGGAATTAGTAGAAAACTTTTCTTGAAGCCTAATCAAAATAACGAAGAATTAATCGAGGAATTAAAAAAGTTAGTACGAAGTTCCTTGCTAATGCAAAAATTCCCTAAAAATTTGACTCGACACTTTATTCTTGAGAAAAAATTTCGTGCACAAATTGATTTTTTAAAACAAAAAGAGCTTAAAGACCCTAAAGATTATGAAGAGTTAATTAAATTATATGAAGAAGAGATAGATGCTAAAAATAGAAAAATTACAGAATTAGAAAATGCTTCTGTTCAATATGACTATCAAGAATTTCGTATTGCCAACAATCCTGATGAAGACAAAACTTTCATACAAATACCTTTTAATACAGCTGAATATTTCAAAAATGAAATTGAGTACAAAGTCTATAATTTGATTCTAGATCTCAATTTAGAACAACTTGGACTAAACGAAAGAAATAAGGAAATTATTGAAAATTTGAGAGAAAATATAAAAAATCATGAAGCCTATAAAGGCTATTTGGAACATCTTGAACAGCTTAAAACTTGTTTATCAGATTTTAAAGGAGTCACCCCTAGGTTACGTAAAATATTAATTAACTTCAATATTGAATTAAGTGAAGAAGGTAAACATGTAAAAGCTAACTTTAAGTTAGACACTAGATATCCACAAACTTTTGCTAAAACTCCAAGTGATGGTCGAGCAGGAAAGAACATCTATAGAGATTTTAAAAAAATAATAACTTAAAAAAAGCCCTGCTCTTGCAGGGCTTTTTATATCTTACATTCACTTCAGCATTTAAACGTTGAGTAAATCCAAATACTGAAAGAATGAAAAATCTGAAATCTTATTAAATACGTTTTGGTAACTGGCTCGCCCAATTCATTAGACGTGTCGCATCATTGGTTCGTGCAACTGAAGAATCTGCACCCAATAACACCACCACCGCTGGACGGTTATTCAGTGTGGTATGCATCACAACACAGCGCCCTGCTTCATTAATAAATCCAGTTTTTGAAATATTAATATTCCAACCGCCATTACGTACTAAGGCATTGGTATTGTTTGATTTCAACACGCGGTAGCCCAAATTAAAGTCATAACTTGGTGTGGTTGAAAATTGGCGAATCAAACCATACTGCGAAGCGGTATTCACCAAAATCCCCAAGTCACGTGCCGAAGCGACATTACCAGGGTGCAAGCCTGTCGATTCCATATAATGAGTCGAGTTCATCCCCAATGAGCGTGCTTTCGCATTCATCGCTGAAATAAATGCAGAACGACCACCTGGATAAGTACGTGCTAATGCCGAAGCCGCTGGATTTTCAGACTTCATTAAAGCAAACAGCAAAGCTTCTGCGCGGTTCATACTGTCGCCAGCACGAAGTGTTGAACTTGAGCTTTTACAACCTGAACATGAGAAATCAGACTGTTGTAAGGTAATCTTTTCAGACATGTTTAATCGGGCATCTGAAATCACTACTGCTGTCATGAGTTTGGTAATTGATGCAATCGGTAAAGCGGTATTGCTATTTTTGCTATATAGCACTTCACCAGTTTGACCATCCATAACCAGTGCTGCACGCGCATTTACAGAAGGCTGACCTGCGTATTGATTGGTATCAATAATACGGACCGTTTTCGATGGTGCTGTCTGTACCACACCGCCTGTACTACGTACAGAAGTAGTCACTTTAGTTGACCCTTGAGGAGATGGCTCTTCAGCGCTATAAGACACGTCACCGTTGAGTAACTGGTTTGCATCTTCAGATGACCAGCTAATATTTGACTGCTGATTTGCAGCACTATTCATCACAATTTCAGCAGAACTGAAACTGCTCATACTGAATAAAATTGACATGCCCAAAACGTGCATGAAGGATTTATTTAATTTTTTCACCATTGCTCACTCAACTCAGGATACTAAACATTTGCGCAAGACCAGCAATATGCCGTACATTGGTCACAACTACGAACATTTTTTGCTCACACATTGTGTATGAAGTTTTTCATTTCATATAAGAATAGGATTGCTAATTTTGTCGTTTCATTGCAAGCTTATTTTGCTTTATGTAACAAAAAAAACAGATTTTGATTTGAGGGAGAGTGTAGGTGATCACAGTTTTGGTGGTAGATGACCATGAATTAGTCCGTACTGGTATTTGCCGTATGCTCGAAGACCATGCAGATGTCCAAGTCATTGGACAAGCCGAATCGGGTGAAGATGCGATTACACTTGTTCGCCAACACCATCCAAATGTCGTTCTATTAGATGTCAATATGCCGGGGATCGGAGGTGTAGAAACCACACGTCGCCTACTTCAAACAGCGCCAGATACAAAAGTCCTCGCAGTCAGTGGACTTGCTGAAGAACCCTACCCGTCTTTATTGTTAAAAGCAGGTGCCAAAGGCTATATCACCAAAGGTGCACCAGTTACTGAAATGGTCCGTGCGATTAATAAAGTGATGCAAGGTGGCAAATATTTCAGTGCAGACATTGCGGAACAACTGGCTAGCTCATATTTGTCTGATACACAACAATCACCTTTTGACGCCCTGTCTGAGCGTGAAATGCAAGTTGCCATGATGGTGGTCAATTGTATTAGCGCACAAGAAATTTCCGATAAATTATTTGTTAGCGTTAAAACGGTGAATACCTACCGTTACCGCATTTTTGAAAAACTGAATATTGATAGTGATGTCAAACTAACTCACTTGGCGATTCGCTACGGGTTAATCAAACCTTAACACAACGTACATCCTGTTACTTATGACACAGCGTTCAATTCATAGTGAATTGAACCAGTATCATTTGGGCCTTTGGTACAGTGCTTATCGCTTTATCATCAGTGCCTGTCTGTTACTGGTCTTTTTACTGACCTACACTCAATTCAGTTCAGATTATGAATACCCACGTTTATACCTATATGTATTGACGATTTATTTGCTGTTTACCAGCATTCAATTCATGTCACTTGGACGTTTCAAAGTCCGGATCCCAAACCAGTTACTACTGTTATTCATTGTAGATGTCATTTCGCTGAGCTTACTGACCTTAGCCATCGATGGACCCAATTTACATTTGAGTTTGCTGTTTGTGATTACGATTTTTGCAGCATCCCTGTTATTAGATGCCCAAAAAGCTTTGGTCATCACCCTCATCGCTGTGATTTGCGTGGTGTATCAACTGTTTTTAGGTTCAATTCTTGAATTTACCTCACTCAAAAATTTAACCAACAGTGCGATTTTGGCTTTTTTATTTTGTGTGGTGTATGGCAGTGCGCAAATTGCCGTGAAACGTTTCCAATTACTAGAAAATCTGAATTTTTCGCAATCCTTAGAGCTCCATCGACTACAAAACATTAACCGCTATATCTTGGAGCAGATTGATACGGGCTATTTGGTGTTGGGTGAAAACTGTCATGTGGTGCTGAGTAATCCTGCTGCTTGCCATTTACTCGGCATGCCAAATTTTTATCATCATGATCAATATCCACTGTATACCACGCAGCCCGATTTATTTGAATTACTCAAATTTGAAGATTTAAAAAGCGGGGAAAAATTTCAATTTGAATCGCAACAAAGCCAATACCATATTCAGGTACTCGTACAAAAACTCGTTGTGCCGCATCAAATGCTGACCTTGCTGATTTTACAAGATGCACAAAAACTCAATCAGCAAGTGCAACAACTAAAATTAGCCGCTTTAGGGCAACTCTCCGCCAGTATTGCACATGAAATTCGTAATCCTTTAGCGGCGATTGTGCATGCCAATGATTTATATCCGCAAAGTGATACCGAACAACAGCACATGTTGAATCATATGATTTCACGTCAAGCGGTGCGGATTGACCGAATTATTCAAGACACCCTAAATATGGTGCGCAATAAGGAAACCCATCCGACTCGTCTGAATCTAGAAAAATTTTTACCGTTGTTCCTGCAAGAAGATCTGGCAGACATTCAACAGAACATTCGGCTCAATGTACAAGCCAAGACTTTAATCGATTTTGATGAGGCACAGTTCAGACAAATTTTAATCAACCTAATTCGTAATGCGATTCGCCATAACAATCCGGACATGTCGTATATCGAAGTGGTGGCGCGTACGGATCAGAAAAAAGTCCAGATCGATGTCCGAGATTTCGGTCATGGGGTTGCTTTACAAAACCGCGCACAGTTATTTCAACCATTTTTTAGTACCGAAATTACTGGAACTGGTTTAGGATTATATCTTGCTCATAGCTTCTGTGAAGCGAATCAAGCACAGCTTTCCTATGTAGAAAAAAAACAGGGAGCTTGCTTTAGGATTGAGTGCTTACAAGCTGTTATTTAATTGTTTTTAGGGGAAAACTGTGGATTCACAACCACTGGTATTGTTAGTTGATGACGAAGAAGACTTATGTATGCTGATGCAGATGTCTTTATCAAGGATGGGGGTTAAAACGCATGTTGCACATCGCCTCGACGAAGCTAAAAAAGCCTTGTCTACCTATAGCTACGATGCCTGCCTAACCGATCTCAACTTACCCGATGGTAATGGTCTACAGCTCTTAGATTGGATGAATGAACACTGTCCTACACTTCCTGTTGCTGTGCTAACAGCCTATGGCAACATGGACATTGCCATTGCCGCATTAAAGGCGGGAGCATTCGATTTTGTCAGCAAACCGATCAATCCCAAACATCTTGAACAACTGCTACAAAAAGCCCTGAATAAGCCATTGGCTGAAGACATTACTTCGCAAGATGCTTTAGAACATAAAATGTTGATTGGTGAATCGCTTCCAATCCAGCAATTGCGTCGAACCTTAAAGAAAATTGCACGTTCACAAGCACCTGTTTTTATTACGGGTGAATCTGGTACGGGTAAAGAGGTCGTAGCCAATCTGGTTCACCGTTTAAGCAACCGTAATGAAGGGCCCTTTATTGCCATTAACTGTGGGGCAATTCCCACAGAGTTAATGGAAAGTGAACTTTTTGGCCATAAAAAAGGCAGCTTTAGTGGTGCCACCCAAGACAAACAAGGTCTGATTCAATCTGCACATGGCGGTAGCTTATTTCTGGATGAAATTGCCGAACTACCTTTAGCCATGCAAGTTAAATTGCTACGCGCAGTACAGGAAAAACGTATTCGTCCTGTAGGTTCAGACTGTGAAATTGACGTTGATTTCCGTGTGATCAGCGCCAGCCATCAGGACTTAGAAGCACTCGTCCAACAAGGTCGCTTCCGCCAAGATTTATTCTTCCGCATCCATGTGATGGATTTAGTGTTGCCTGCCTTACGTGAACGTGGCGACGATATCCTCTTATTGGCTCAACATTTTATTCAAAAAATTAGCCATGAATGGGAAATTGCTACTAAGCCTCTAACTGAACGTGCGAAGAGTTTCCTGCTCAGCCAATATTATCCAGGTAATGTGCGTGAACTCCGCAATATTATCGAACGCGCTATGACCCTCTGCGATGATGATCAGATTGATCTTCAACATCTGCAAAGTGCGCCATTAAGACAACCAAGTGCTCAGTTCAATTCCGCTCCAACAACGAATGAATCCGCTCAGCTAGGTGCAAACAGCAACGAACAGAGTGTGGTCCCTCGCAAACTACCTGAAGAAGGCTTAGAGCTCTTTTTAGAAAATATCGAAAAAGAAGTGCTCATGAATGCGTTGAACATCACCCACTGGAACCGAACCCTTGCTGCAAAAAAATTAGGCATGTCATTCCGTTCATTGCGCTATCGTTTGAAAAAATTCGGTTTAGATACCGAAGACGAAGAGTAAAAGTTTTCCAGCGTATTGCTGTTTATTTTTGATTCAGCAATAACTCTGCAACATGATCGACATAGTGATCTTCACGTGCATCATGTTGCAGCGGATAGTTATAGTCTGGCTGCACTCCAATTCCTTCAATCATTTTGCCATTCGGTGTCAGATATTGCGACACAGTCATTTGTAAAGCCGCACCATTACTCAATGGAAATAGTTTTTGAACCACACCTTTACCATAACTTTTCTCACCCGCTACCCATGCACGTTTATGCTCTTTTAATGCTGCGGTAAAGACCTCTGCGGCAGAAGCAGAACGATTGTTGATTAAAATACCAACTTTCATATTTTGAAATTCAAAACTCGGTAAAGCCTGAAACTGTTGGTCACCCTCAGATCGACTTCGAGTCGACACAATAATGCCCTGATTCAAAAATAAATCGGCAGACTCCACTGCTGCGGACAATAACCCACCGGGGTTATTTCTTAAATCAAACAATACAGCTTTGACACGTGAACCGTGACTTTCAATTAAACGCTTAATTTCATTGGCTGTATCTTGTTGAAAAACTTTTACGTGTAAAACTAAAACCTGATTATTTAATAATTTAGATTCTATATCTGTTTCAACTTTAGTGTTTCTGACCAAATTAACCGGTTGACTTGCAGTTATCAACTGTAGATTCAGCGTCGATCCGATACTGCCTGTGAGCAGGTGTCGCACTTGATCTTGATTAAGTTTTTTGAGTTCTTGATCATCAATTTTAAACACCGCCGCGCCATTTTTCAGACCTAGCTTTGCTGAATCGGCATCAGGCTTTAAATTGGTGATGACCCATTGCTGTAAACCTACATCAAAGCGCAAATTGAAATCGACACTCGCAATATCCCCTTCAGTGTATTGCAAAAGCTGCTTATAGTCTTCAGGTGAAAGATATCGTGAATAGCGGTCTAAACCACTGACCATGCCTTTGATGGCTTGTTGGAATAATGCATCGTCATTTTTTTCAACGACATAATTTTCTTTGACAATGCCATAGATCTGAACAAATTGTTGGATTGATTCGACAGGTACTTCGGCATAACTTTGTTCATAGCTGCCATCAAATTCATCGAAAGCCGACTTTGCTTTGTCGGCTCCCCATGTCGAATGACTAGAACACAGCAGCAAGGCTGTAAGGCTTACAACTGACATCCAGTGTGCTTTAGTCATTCATGCTTCCTTACATTTTAAGCTTCAAGAGTAATCAAGTTACGACCTTGCATTTCTGTTGGTACAGGAATGTGCATAAGCGTTAAAAGTGTCGGCGCTACGTCAGCCAAAACACCACCTTCTGCAATTGTTGCATTGGTCGGACCAACATAGATAAACGGCACAAGTTCAGTGGTATGTTGAGTATGCACCTGACCACTTTGATAATCCTGCATTTGCTCTACGTTACCATGATCGGCTGTCACTAGCATGTGACCTTTATTTGCCATCACAGCTTCATACACACGACCTAGGCACGTGTCTACGGCTTCAACCGCTTTGACTGCTGCATCAAATACACCAGTATGACCAACCATATCACCATTGGCATAGTTCACAACCAGTAAGTCGTACTCACCTGAATTAATTGCGGCAACCAATTCATCAGTGACTTCATAAGCACTCATTTCTGGTTTTAAGTCATAAGTCGCGACGTTTGGTGATGGAATCAAAATACGTTTTTCACCCGGATATTCATCTTCACGACCACCACTGAAGAAGAAGGTCACGTGTGCATATTTTTCAGTTTCAGCAATACGAAGTTGTGTTTTACCCAAATTAGACAGGTATTCACCAATCGAGTTATGCAATGCTTCTGGCATATAAGCCACAGGTGCATCAATTGTTGCTTGGTAACGTGTCAACATGACAAATTTTGATAAAGCGGGAACCACTTTACGTTCAAAACTTGCAAAATCTTTTTCCACAAAAGCTTTGGTAATTTCACGCGCACGGTCAGCACGGAAGTTCATGAAGACAACGCTATCACCATCTTGAATCGGTGCTAAATCACCAATACGCGTCGCTTTTACAAATTCATCTGATTCTTCAGCAGCGTAAGCCTGCTCTAGACCTTCAACAGCAGTCGCTGCTGTACGCACAGCTTCACCTTCAGTTAAAAGACGATAAGCTTGCTCAACACGATCCCAACGGTTGTCACGATCCATTGCAAAGTAGCGACCAATCATGGTGGCAATACGACCTTGACCCGGATACTGAGCAAACAGCGCATCTAATTTTTCAAGCGAAGGTTGTGCGCTTTTTGGTGGCGTATCACGACCATCAAGGAATGCATGAAGATACACTTTTGCACCGCGTTTTAATGCCAATTCAGCCATCGCCACAATGTGATCTTCATGTGAATGCACACCACCTTCAGACAACAAGCCCATGATATGTACAGCACGATTTGCAGCTTTGGCTTTTTCAACCGCATCGACTAAAACGTCATGTTCAAAGAACGCACCGGTACGAATATCTTTGGTAATACGAGTAAAGTCTTGATACAGCACACGTCCTGCACCAAGGTTCATGTGGCCCACTTCAGAGTTACCCATTTGACCATCAGGTAAACCAACGTCTTCGCCAGAGCCTGAAATCAATCCATGCGGATGCTTTTCCTGCATTGCAGTCAAGTTAGGTCGTTTTGCTGCTAAAAAGGCATTGTCCTCGACCGCTTCGCGATGACCCACACCATCCATAATTACTAATACGTGTGGGATTTTGCCAGCAGTTGCATCCGTCATAATGAACACTCTTTCGTTTATAAATTAATCATACTATCTTACCGAATTTTCGGTGAAGACTCTATGTGACAACCATGGTTTATCTAGGTCATCAACATTGTTTTACTCAATCTTGCATGCACTTAACGTGCGCGGTGCAGCAGATAGCCACCCGCTACAAACATCAAAATAATCGGTATAAAGACGAACCATGCAGGCGAAGGTGCGTACACCAAACTTGCATAACCCAAAAAATCTTGTAAGTAGTAAAAGCCCAGTCCAGCAAATAAGGCAATCACCAAGCGAAAACCCATCGACTGTTGACGTAAAGGTCCAAAAATAAATGAACACGCAATCACCACCAAGGCAATTAAAGCAAAGGGCGAACCAAACTTTTGCCAAAATGCCAATTGGTAGGTCTTCGGGACTTGGCTATATTCATGCATATAGCTCATAAAGCTCACCAATTGACTTGGTGATAAATCTTCAGGGTCAATGGTAACCATATGCACATATTTAGGTTGCAATGCCAATGAAAGCGGCTGTTCAGCATTTTGCTTAGCTACAGCATCACCCGTCGCTAATAGGTCGACTTGGGTTGAATTTTGCAGTGTCCAAGAGCCATTTTTGACAAAATTCCCTTGCTCCGCATCCAAAGTGCCTCGCAAACGATATTTTTCATCAAAATCAACAACCTGAACATCTTTAATTTGACCTTGCGAATTAGCATAGTCAATATAAATAAAGCGCTGGCCTTCACGTGACCAATAGCCTTTGACTTCGCCCAGTTCAGCCGCAGTGCGGTGACTTTTGACGCTTTTGGCTTGTTCATTGGTATAGGGAATGACCCATTCGCTTAATGCAAAGGATAAAACCACCAAAATGAGTGCCGAACGAATCACCCAGCCCACAATCCGCCATAGGCTGATGCCGACCGAACGCATCACAATCAATTCACTGTTTGAAGCTAGAGTCCCTAAACCCAGTACTGCACCAATCAAGGCTGAAATCGGCAAAATTTCATATAAATAATTCGGTGAACTCCATAACACATACTGCAAAGCATTCCATGCGTTATAGCCTTCTTTCAGCGAGCCCAATTCACCTAAATAAGTAAAAAGCACTTGTAAGCCAGCCAATACCGCGGTCGCACCAAGCATGGCTAAAGCAGTAGTTTTGGTCACATGTTTTGCAACTATACGACGTGCCAACATTTTAAGACCTCACTCGCTGAATTTGTTTCTTAATTTTGGGCGCTAATTTTTGTTTACGCGAGAACAATGCCGCTGCAATGCCGTAAATTACCAAAACAAGTGGATAAGCCCAGATGCCCATTTCTTCTTTACTGATCCGCGTTTTGATCGCCATTAAAGCCACGATTAAACTGGCAAAAATAAGTAAGGCTGGGAACAGTTTTAGGTAACGCCCTTGACGAGGACTGACCTCAGACAAAGCGGTGGCAAGCAATAACGCCACCAAAATAGCGAACGGCACAAAAATTCGCCAACCGAGTTCACTGGCAACCACAGGATCATGACGGTTATCCCATAACTTCGAGGTTGGCAAAGCTTCTACTTCGGTACTTTCAAATTTTGCTTCTTTATCATTTTCTAAACGTAAACGATAGTTTTGGAATTCAGCTTGAGAATAGCGCGGTTGTCCCGGATAGATTTCGTAACGGCGACCTTCAACTAAATCAACGACATTGGCATTGTCATCTGGCACTTCGACGCGGGTCGCTTCTTTTGCCAAAATAATGACATCGGGTTTACCGTCTTTTTCTGCGCGCTGATAGAAGAAAATATCTTTTAAGTTTTTACGGTCTTCTGACAAGTCCCCTGCATAAATGGTATAGGGCCCAGAGGAAATAAACTCTTTCGGGCGAACCAAGTCAAAGCCTGTTCGTACTGCTTGTGAAGTCGTTAATGCTTCAAACTGACGGATGCCCCAAGGCGACGCCCACAGCATCAAAAATGCTTGAACAGCCATAAAGACCACGGTCATTGGCACCAATAAACGTGACAATTGATTGCGACTGACACCACTACCATTGAGTACAGCCATTTCATGATCGACATACAGACGACCAAAGACCAACATCAGACCAATAAAGAAACCGAGCGGAAGAATTAAGGTTAAAAACTCAGGCAAACGGTAGCCAATGATGCTAAATAAAATACTTGCATCTAAACGACCCTGCGCAGCCACACCAAAGTACTTGATCAAACGACCGCCCATCATGATCAAGGTCAATAAGGCAATCACAACCAGTGATGTCGACACCACTTGCTTGATCAGATAACGCCGAATAATCAAATTAATTCTTCCAAAAATAGGGCCAATAAAAACTAGCGTTAGTTTACCCGAATGTAGAAAATATAAAACCTATACCCTTGTTGCTCATTGAAACTCTATTCATATAAATGTTTCAATGGTTTAATGGTTTATAAATTTAAAAAGGCATAAATACCGCACATGAAACTTTCTATTAATACGTCATTCCAAGCGAATGCGTCCAGCCAATATTTATTGATATTAGTAGATTCTGAGCACGTTACAAATGCAGCTACTTCATATCAAATCAATGATTTAGATAATTTAATTGAAGCAACTCAATTTAAAGCAGCACTTAATGAAAGCCTGCCTTTGGTGGCGAACATTGCCGCTTGTCGCAATAGCGCTCTTTTAGGCCTCGGCAAAGTTGCTGAATTACAGGTCAATAAATTTGCAAAAATTGCACAAACCATTATTAAAGCGTCACAAAAAAAATTCAAACAGATCAGTGTCGATATCTCTGCCCTACCACAAGAACAACATTATTTATTTGCACTTAGCCTGACCCAAGCGGCTTATGCATTTGATGAATACAAGTCTAAGAAAAATGAATTTGTTTTGGAGCAGATCCATTTAATCGCTGCTGAAAGTCCATTAACCACTGCACAGCTTGAATTAATTTCTGCAGTGCAATCAGGTCAAAGTTTTACTCGTGACCTAGGTAACCGTCCGGGCAATATCTGTTTCCCTGAATATTTGGCCGAACAAGCTCAAGCGCTTGCAGCTGAATTCCCTGATCAACTCAAAGTGACTGTACTAGATGAACAGCAAATGGCTGATCTCGGTATGGGGGCTTTCCTTGCTGTGAGCAAAGGTTCTGACCGTCCAGGCCGTATTATTACCATCGAATACCTTTCAAACCGTGAAGAAGCCCCTGTGGTGCTTGTAGGTAAAGGTGTGACTTTTGATACGGGTGGTATCTCACTTAAACCGGGTGCAGGCATGGACGAAATGAAATTCGACATGTGCGGTTCTGCATCAGTTTTGGGTATCATCCGTGCGCTGTGTGAAGCGAAATTACCAATTCATGTTGTGGGCGCAATTGCTGCTGCAGAAAACATGCCGTCTGGTCATGCCACTCGCCCGGGTGACATCGTGACAACCATGAGCGGTCAAACCGTTGAAATTCTAAATACCGATGCCGAAGGTCGTTTGGTGCTGTGCGATACATTGACCTATGTAAAACGCTTTAACCCTGCACTGGTGATTGATATTGCAACTCTCACTGGTGCATGTGTCGTAGCACTGGGTTCAGTACTTACCGGTATGTTCACTCCTGATGATGAACTTGCGGCTGAATTGACTGCTGCGGGTCAACACAGCTTTGACCGCGTATGGCGTATGCCAGTGATTGAAGATTATCAAGAACAACTTGATTCTCCATTTGCAGATATTGCCAACATTGGTGGTCCAAAAGCAGGTTCTGTGACCGCTGCATGTTTCCTTCAACGCTTTACGCGTGAATACCGTTGGGCGCATTTAGACATTGCTGGGACTGCATGGAACTCAGGTGCAAATAAAGGCGCAACAGGTCGTCCTGTACCATTATTAATGCAATTCTTAGCGAATCGTGCTCAATCGAATGGCTAAAGTTAGCTTTTATTTATTTGAAAAAAGTCCTGAACGACAAGTCGAAAGCACTTGTCGTTTATGCCGTAAGATTCTGCGTCAGCCTGTACGTATTTGGCTACATTGTGCTGACCCAGACTTACAGCAACAACTTGATGAACGCCTGTGGAGTTTCGATCACACAGGTTTCATTCCCCATGGTATCGATCAAGCCGAGGCAACGGTCTGTATTTCTGCCCAATTGCCTGAGCAAGCCGACTGGATTGTGTTTAATTTTAACGATCAAGCACTTGAACAGTTCGCAAGTTTTAGTCACATTATCGAAATTATTGAAAATAACGAACCCGCTAAAATTATCGGGCGTGAAAAATATAAACAATATCGACGTTTGGGCGTTCAACCACAGACCCACAAACTTTAACGTGATATTGGTTTTACCCTATTTGCAAGGAGATGCACCATGGCATTGAATGTCGGTCCAGACTTTAAACAGCGCTGGTTAAAAGTACCTGAAGCTATTCGTCAGACCTTTATTGATGACCTTGGTCGCGTTTGCGATGTACTCAATCCCAGTACAGACATTCAACAATGGCTAGTCAATGACCAACAGCAACAGCAAGTGTCTTTTGACAAAATTGAGTCTGCCTATGCAGATTTGAAAGCACAGCTGATTGAAGATGCTCGTATTCGCAAACAATTGGCTTTAGAAAAAGCCTTAGAAGAAAAACGTGAAGCTGAACAAGCCTATGCAGAACAACTGAAACGTGATGAAGAGTTACGCTTTGCCGCACAAACGCAAGCACTCACCATGATGCAGCATAATCTTGATCGTGAAGTACAACACTATGCCGCTCGCTATCATAAAAACCCTGAAACGGGTTTAGCAGGATTAAGCCAAAGCTTATCGGTCAGCGAAGGACAAATGTTGTCAGAACTTGAAAGTGTACGCGTGCGTTTGGAACTTGAGGCAGAAACGCAAATCGAAATGGCAGTCAGTGATTTCCGTGCAAAATTGAAAGCTGCCGCACAAGAAGAAATTGACTATATCTTAGAAAACTCCAATTTTTCGACAGAATCTACATCGTCCCAAGCATCTTAAGCCGTCCATCGAAATCTGGTCACTGTCATTAAACTGACATGTATTTGCAACATGATGTTCATATGGCTGAAGCATTGTCCCTCAAAACACAATGCTTCAGCCATCCTAAAAATATAATCATGCATCCAGATGGGAATTCAATATGGACATCATTCACCAGATTACCCAGAAAATATCCTCTCTATCTGCTGGAGAACAATGGGACATTCGTGCCAAAGATCTTTGGCTGAGTCATTCAGACTTTCACAGTATTTCGGTGTATCTCAGCCGAGAATCAGAAAAAGGTGGTTTTAGCATTCAGCAACCGCCCCACAGCTCGATTTTTCAAACCCTTGATGTGGTGACCGTTACAAAACACTAAGTGGTCATCTACTCCATAAAAAAAGCCCACAACTGTGGGCTTTTTTTATGTCTAAGTTTAGCTTAGACCAAATCTGCAACTGCAGAAACAGTATGTCCTAGGAAATAACCGATACCGAGTAGTAATCCAATCCAGATGAAACCACCTAGCACGTTATAAAACATAAATGTACCGAGGCTCATGCGCGCAGACCCAGCGGCAAAAGGCGCAAAAGAACGTACAAAAGGTACAAAGCGAGCGACTAAAATCGTTTTACCGCCATGCTTCATAAAATATTTATTGGTTTTGACCATATATTCGGGCTTAAAGTAACGTGTGTGCTTATTAAAGTACTTAATGCCTAACACGCTTCCCGTGTAGTAATTGATGCAGTAACCCAAGACCGATGCGACAAATAACATCAGTCCCATGGTGTGTAAATGCACCACTTCCGTCGTTGAGCATAATGCGCCGATGGCAAGCAACAGGCTGTCTCCCGGCAGGAAGAACATAAATACTGAACCCGTTTCTGAAAATATCACCAGAAATAAAATGGCATAAATCCACACACCATAATTTTCCAATAACATGGGTAACCACTGTTCCAGATTCAGTAAGAAATCAATCATTATCACCTGTCTGATTATTCATCATATATGTCATTCCGCGACGCATTATCACCAAAAATAAAAAAACAGTCTAATTTTTCAATCAGACTGTTTGGTTTTCTTCGGTATCAACTTATTTCAAGAAGCCATTTTCAGCGAGAAAATCTAAGCTAATTTTAGATTGCGCTGTAGTCTCAGCGGCTTTATCACCAAGCAATAAACGCTCAATATAACGTGCTAAAACATCCACTTCTAAGTTCACCTTAGCCCCAGCTTTCCACGTGCCAATATTGGTTCGTTCAGCCGTATGCGGAATTAAATTTAAGCTCAGCACATTGCCACGTAAATGGTTAATCGTCAGGCTAATACCGTCTACGGTCACAGAACCTTTTTCCGCTAAATAACGTGCAATTTCTTTCGGTGCAGTCACTTCAAAATAAATAGAACGCGCATCTGAACGAACTTGAGTGATTTCACCCACTGCGTCGACATGACCACTGACAATATGTCCACCAAAACGCGTAGTCGGCAACATGGCTTTTTCCACATTCACCGCCTGCCCTGCTTTCCAGTGTTCCAAAGTGGTCCGATTTAAACTTTCACGTGAAACATCGGCTGCATACCAATTGCTGCCAAAGTCGATCACAGTTAAGCAAATGCCATTGGTGGCAATAGAATCCCCCAAATGCACATCCGACATGTCTAAATCTGTCTGGATACGCAAGCGGACATCGCCACCCACGTTTTGAATGCTTTCAACTTTACCTAGACTTTCAATAATGCCTGTAAACATGTTCAATCCCTGAAAAATATGGGCCGATGATTTTTACCACAAATCAAGTTGCGTGCTCACGCCAGAGGTATCGACACCACCTAACTCTGCAAAATGGTGCAATTGACTCAACAACTGACGGATCGGTGGACCTGATTTGGCATGCGTATCCGTGATGACAATAAACTCTAGTACGCGTGCACGTTCAGACTGACGCTGCTTACTCACGCGGTAACGTGGTACATCTTGCGTCAATAAGCTTACTCGGCCACGTTTTAAATTGGCTTGTAACAAATCTGTGGCGCTGATATTACCATCGGTTGAATAGCTCGTCAGGATGTAACGTGCGTTAATGGTTTCTAATAATTTTTCATAAGCTTCTTTCGCATGCTTCGAAGAATTATATGGACTTGGACGTTCTTTACGCCATGCACGGTCGATTCCGCTCTTAAAACCTTTGGTGTCTGGTGTTGGTAAATCCACCTGATCCCATAACGTTAAGGCATTCAACACATGGTAGTTACTGCTGTAAGCGTGCTGGTTATACGGTGGATCGAGATAAGCCACATCCACTTCAAAGCCACTCATTTGATTGGCCAAATGCTGTGCGTCGACACACCACATTTCAGCGGCGGGTTTTTTCGGATCACCAATTTCACAAAAACGACTTGGGGTGAGCCATAACAAAGAACCGATACGATCCAAGGCTGCTTGGGTTTTACCGCCCCAACCATGATGGAAACTTTTAAATACACCGCTGGTATTGCTGACAAAACTTGCTGAATACAATAACGGCGCTAATAAAGCACTCATTTCCACATCATCAATTGCGCCTTGAGCTTGCCAAGTTGCAATTTGCTGACGAATCGCATCGATGCGCATGCCGTTACGACGTTTAAAGAATAAACGGTCACGTGCAGGATCGTAGATTTCATCATTACGTGGACACAAGTTATGGGTCACCCAACCTTTAACTTCTGGCAAACGGTTCAGATAATCAATCGCTTTCTGATAGCCACCCAACTCTTTAAACGCAGGTGCTTCAACGCAAGAGAGAATCGCGCTGTTCAAGGCATGGCTGTAGGGTTCCCAGTCATTGGCAATAACACGATAGCCGTTTTGACGTGCCAACCGTGACACCACACCCGAACCTGCAAAAAAGTCAGCAAATATCGGCGCACGACCATCTTCGCGTTTTAAGGTTCCCGTTTGCTCAAGTGCTTCTAAAATCAGATGTAATAGACGGCGTTTGTTTCCTAAATAAGGAACCAACTGATGGAAAAGATATTCGTCTGTGGTACGAGCCGCATGACGACGTTTGTGATAAACCGTAGACTCTGAATTCATAGCGTCTCTTGAGAAGGGATTAACCTTAAGCGAATGTCATCACCCAATTGAGTGACATCTTTCAGCTTAAATCGAAGCTGCTCTGCCATGCGGTCAAATTCCGCATTAAACATTGCACGTGCTGACTGACCCAACAAGGTCGGTGCAACATAACTGATCATTTCATCGATCAAATGTTCTTGTAAGAAAGCGGTCGAAAGTGTGGCACCGGCTTCCACAAGGACATCATAAATTTGAAACTGTTGAACGCATGCTGCTAACAGATCGACCAAAGGCTGAATTTCAAATTGTACCACGCCCAAGTCAGCAAGTTCCTGACGATATGGCCCCATGACCATCACGGTTTCAGGTTGCTGCAATATTTTTGCAGTTAATGGCAAGCGGCCTTGGCGATCTAGCACGATGCGTTTCGGCTGAACCACGTTATGCATGTCAACATCGTCATCGAGCTGACGTACGTTGAGTAAGCAATCATCGGCTAATACTGTTTCAATCCCAGTAATCACAGCACCTGATATCGCACGCCAATGTTGTACATCTTGTCGCGCCATTGCACCGGTAATCCATTTAGACTCACCCGAGGCCATCGCTGTGCGTCCATCAAGGCTCGATGCGACTTTGAGGCGGACATAAGGCATGCCCGTCGCCATGGCTTTTAAAAAGCCCAAGTTCAATTGATGCGCTTCTGCTTCACAAATACCCGTAATCACTTCAATGCCAGCATCACGTAGGATTTGTACACCTTTACCCGCAACCAATGGATTCGGATCGGGACAGGCCACAACGACTTGAGCAACACCTGCTTCCACCAAGCCTTTGGCACAAGGTGGCGTACGTCCATAGTGTGCGCAAGGCTCCAAAGTCACATAAGCGGTTGCGCCACGTGCGGACTCACCTGCATCACGCATTGCAAAGACTTCTGCATGCGGCTGACCCGCTTTGGGATGAAAGCCTTCACCAACCAATTGACCATCTTTGACAATCACACAGCCCACATTGGGATTGGGACGAGTGCTGTATTGCCCCTGCTGTGCCAATGCAATTGCACGCCGCATCCACTGTTGATGCTGCTGCAAAGTCACTTGATCTAACTCAGACATGTAATCACTCATGATAAAAATGGAAGCAGATGTGCATTAGTGCTCACGCTGCTGCATTTGTTCAATTTGACGACGAAAAGCTTCTACATCTTGGAAGTCTTGATACACAGAAGCAAAACGTACATAAGCCACATGATCTAAAGCGAACAATGACTGCATGACAATTTCACCAATGGTGCGTGATTTCACATCACGTTCACCCAAACGGCGAATTTGCAATTGAATATCACTGAGTACCGTTTCAATTTGCTCTTGCGTTACTGGACGCTTTTGCAAGGCATGCATGAGCGAGCGGCGGAGCTTGGCTTCATCAAAAGGTTCGCTCTTTGAGTCAGACTTGATGACACGCGGCATCACCACTTCATAGCTTTCAAAAGTTGTAAAACGTTCACCGCAACTAATACATTCACGGCGGCGGCGTATCTGACAGCCTTCAGCAGCAAGACGTGAGTCAATCACTTTACTGTCTTCAGCGTTGCAAAATGGACAATGCATAGCGGTTAAATTGAACAAATCCGAATGGATTTAGAGTGTAGCAAAAATTTTGAAATTTGTAGAGCTTTACGCTAGATATGGAAAAAAAACAGCCCTTTCGGGCTGTTTTACACAATATATTGATTTACTGTGATCTTATTATTCTACACGTTCGCCATGTTGACTTAAGTCTAGACCCATACGTTCGTCATCAGCTTCAACACGGATGCCAATCACCAGATCAATCACTTTCAAGATAATGAATGTCATCACTGCTGAGTAAGCAATAGTCGCTAGTACACCTTCGACTTGAACCCATAATTGATGCATTAAGTTACTCGGTGCATTGTCACCCATGATGAATTCGCTGGCAAAGAATGCTGTAAGGATCGCACCCACGATACCACCGACACCATGTAGACCAAACGCATCCAAAGAGTCATCCGCTTTCAAGGCACGTTTCAGCGCAGTAATACCCCAGAAGCAAACCACACCACCAATCAGACCCATCGCTAAAGCGCCGCCAACTGTTACGAAACCTGCCGCAGGTGTAATCACCACAAGACCTGCTACTGCACCAGAAGCACCGCCCAAGACAGACGCTTTACCACGAACCACTTTTTCAGTAATTAACCATGCCACTGCTGCTGCTGCTGCTGCAACTTGTGTTACCACCAATGCATAACCAGCGGAACCATTTGCACCTAGTGCAGAACCACCGTTGAAACCGAACCAACCTACCCATACAAGGCTTGCACCGATGACAGTTAGCGTTAGATTATGTGGTGCCATAGATTCACGGCCAAGCCCCATACGTTTACCAAGCATGTACGCTGCAACGAGACCCGCAACACCTGAGTTGATGTGAACAACCGTACCACCCGCAAAATCAAGCGCACCGTCGTTACCTAACCAACCACCGCCCCATACCCAGTGGGTAATTGGTGCATAAACCACGACACTCCAAATTGCGATGAACGCAACGAAAGCACCGAATTTCATACGTTCTGCAATCGAACCGCTAATAATGGCAACGGTAATGATGGCAAATGTCATTTGGAAAATAACAAAAAGAATCTCTGGAATCGTACCCGTCAACGCTTCTGTGGTGATACCCGACAACATAAATTTGTCTAAGCTACCGATAAAGGCATTACCTTCACCAAATGCTAAGGTATAACCCACAATCACCCACGTTAAGCTCACGACACCTGCCGCAACGAAACTGTGTGCCATGGTGCTGAGTACATTTTTCTTACGGACCATACCGCCGTAAAATAATGCTAAACCGGGAATTGTCATGAGTAAAACAAGTGCAGTGGACACTAAAATCCATGCTGTATCACCTGTATCGAGCTTAGGCTCTTCTTCTGCAGGTGCTGGCGCTGCTTCAACTGGAACTGCAGCTTCTGTTGTATTTAGCGTTGTTGTATTTACAGTATCAACTACTGTGACTTCTTCTGTAGGTGCTGTTGCGCTTTCTTCAGCCCACGCAACAGAACCACCTAAAAGTGCACTGGACAAGCCGAGTGCAATTAGCATCTTTTTCATTCGTATCCCCCGACCTGATTTTCTGAATTTTCTGAGTTATTAGCTACTCAGCAAACTTCATGCCAATTTTTTAAACGGCATCTTCACCTGTTTCACCAGTACGGATACGGATGACTTGTTCCAGATTGCTTACAAAAATTTTACCGTCGCCAATTTTTCCTGTGCTTGCAACACGAGTAATTGATTCAATTACGGTATCGACCATTTCATCACTGATTGCGATTTCGATTTTTACTTTTGGTAAGAAATCAACCACATATTCAGCACCACGATAAAGTTCAGTGTGACCTTTCTGGCGACCGAAGCCTTTAACTTCAGTGACAGTGATCCCTTGAACACCATTTTCAGAGAGTGCTTCACGCACGTCATCTAATTTAAAAGGTTTTACAATTGCAGTTACGAGCTTCATGTTTTGTTTTCCTTCGGCTTATTTCACCTGTAAGGTTTTATGTTCAATTTTCATGCCAATATGACTACAGTCGGGGGAAAATAGTCAGCCCAGCATGAGATTTCTTTATAACCTATTTTATACGGATAATCTTGCGTATGCTTATAAAAATAGACGTTTTTACTAGAAGAATTACGATTTTACTGATCGATTAAACGCATATTTAAATGAAAGCACTATGGACATGAATGTGGCGATGTTAAACTGCTGCCACCAATTCACTGAGGATGGTCACAACAATGATTGAAACCTTATTACAAGCGATATTAGAACAAATCGATCAGCCGAAAAAAGACGTCGAACATAACCTGCGTAGCTTACTCAATGAAGCTGTGAGCAAAATGGATCTCGTGTCGAAAGAAGAAATCGAACGCCAACGTACTGCACTGAATAATGCCAATTTACGTTTAAATGAATTACTAAAACACGTCGAAGAACTCGAACAAAAAATTCAGAACAAAAAATAAGCATCTTTTTAGTGCAACAAAAGACGCATAACGATTAAAAATAATGCACCATAACGGAACAATAATATGTCTTTTGCCAAAATCTATACTCGTGGTTTGCTCGGCTTAAATGCACCCCAAATTGAAGTTGAAGTTCATGTCAGCAAGGCCTACCTTCATTGACCATTGTGGGCCTACCTGAGGCCGCCGTCCGTGAAAGTAAAGACCGTGTCCGCTCTGCGATTATTAATAGCGGCTTTCAATTTCCGACCAAACGTCTGACCATTAATCTTGCACCCGCAGATTTACCCAAAGATGGTTCACGTTTAGATCTCGCCATTGCTTTAGGGATTCTGATCGCGTCGGGACAACTTCCTGAAAATGCAGCAGATGGTTTTGAATTTATTGGAGAATTGGCACTTGATGGTTATTTACGACCTGTCAGTGGCATCTTAAGCATAGCCATTGCCTGTCAGCATATCGGGCATCATCTGATTCTACCGGCACTCAATGCCGATGAAGCGGCACAACTGCCGGAGTTCCAAGTCTTTCCTGCACAGCATCTTAAGGATGTGTGTGAACATTTAAGTCGTTCAGCCTTAATCAGTAGCCATCCCTCGACATCGTCAGCCAATCAACACAGTTATCCCTTTGATTTATCTGATGTGAAAGGTCAACTCAGACCACGTCGTGCTTTAGAAATTGCGGCTGCAGGCGGTCACTCCCTACTATTTCGTGGCCCTCCGGGCACAGGCAAAACTCTACTCGCCTCGCGTTTAGCCAGCATTCTGCCCCCCTTAGATATGCAAGAAAATTTGCAAGTCGCCAGTATTTATTCCATTGCAGGTGCAAATCATCATTTTGGGCAGCGTCCATTTCGTGCGCCGCACCATACTGCGTCTGCAATCGCCCTCGTCGGTGGAGAATCAAATCCTAAACCGGGTGAAATCACCTTGGCACATTTAGGAGTTTTATTTTTAGATGAGCTGCCTGAATTTGATCGAAAGGTGTTGGAGGTATTACGGCAACCACTCGAATCCAAAGAAATTGTGATTTCACGGGCTTCTCGTCAAATCACTTTCCCTGCAAATTTTCAATTGATCGCAGCAATGAATCCTTGCCCATGTGGCTATGCCTTCAACCAAGACAGCCGCTGTCAATGTAGTGCTGAAAGTATTAAACGCTATCAAAACCGTATTTCAGGTCCATTATTAGATCGTATTGATTTACATATAGATGTCCCGCCACTAGCAGCACATGAATTACAAAGTTTGCAAGAGGTTGAAAGCTCAAGTACAGTTAGGCATCGTGTCATTCAAGCTTATGAGTTACAAATAGATCGCCAGCAAAAATCCAATATGGCACTGACGCCGACGCAATTGGAACAACAAGCAGTTTTGGATGCTACTGCACAGAATATTTTACAGTTAGCCCAGCAGAGAATGAATTTATCTGCGCGTGCCTATCATCGGGTGTTACGTGTTGCCAGAACCATTGCCGACTTGGCTCAAAGTGAACACATTCAAGCTCAACACGTTTCTGAAGCACTGTCCTATCGAAGCCAACTCAATGCTTAAAAAAATGGCGACCTAAGGTCGCCATTTTTAATTCTTTTTAAAATTAGAATTCGTATTTCAAGCCAAATACCACTTTATTCTTTTGTTTTACATCCGCACGGTCATAACCACCAACTGTGTAATTCATGCTTGCGGTAACACCTGTATCTGCTAAAGGCTTGCTTAGACCAATATCAAAGTGACGGAAACCAAAGCTTTCTGTTGTTCCTAAATTTTCTTCAAAATCACCTGAATCTTGATATGCATATAAACCAAGCGCGGTATCTAGACTGAAGTCTTTAGGAAGTGCATAGCTATATGATGCTTTGATATAAGTATCACCTGCATTACCCCATGAAACATCTTCAAGCAAAGTTTGCGCTGTTAAGCCAAAATCTTTATAGCTTAGCCCAAGCATTGTTTCTAAACCGTTTGCATCACTTGTATCAATATCATAGTAATAGTAGTAAGTTAGACCTGCTGTGTAACCAAGATCATCATTAATTGAACCGTTATAGCCCGCATAAAAATCATTTTCAAAACCATTCGGTAGGTCATCACCATAGTTTAATGTTGAACCCCACCAACCTGCATAGAAGCCTGATGCATGGCTATAATCCAAACCACCTTGGATTGTCGCATCTTTATTTTCAGGCACATTGGTAATACCACGTAAATTATAGCTAGACAGTACGCCGATATTTCCAGATACAGAATGCTCTGAAGCAGGTGCTTCAGCAAATGTAAACGTCGATGCTGCTCCAAGTACAGCGATTGATAAAGCTTTAAGTGCAAATTTCATGGTTTGTTCCCCCACATCGTGCGACGACGTATTTTTTGGTTATTTCGTTGAACTCAATGAGGTATTAGCAAGCGCTGTGCCATGTTTAAAAATAAGCGCATATTTTTTTTATAAAAGTCACCATTTTGGTTTATCAAAAACCAATATATTACTGTTTTTATTTATTATTTTTTAATTATCCTATTTGACCTTTTTTCTCTTTAATTTATTTTAGAATGCAGATTTTCATCTATTTAGATTATTTAAATCTTCGGGTTGATAGATGTAACAGGATTTTAAAAATGCGCTTTTTTGAGTATATTTTTTCAACACCGATCTCAAAATGCATAAAAAAAGTGCACAATCACCATTATGCACTTTCAAGAATATGACCGAATACGATCAACTCGTTAATGTTAGAAAGAATAGGTCAATCCAACCACAACGTTATCGTCTAATTGCTCACCTTCTCGATCTTTACCGCCCCATACATAATCAGCAGCAATTTCAAACCCAGTATCTACAATCGGTTTACTCAAGCCTAAACGTGCTTCAGTGAACACCACATCTTCTGTAGTTGTTAATAGGCTGTCATCACGACTGTCATTAAAAACAGAAACACCAAGCGATGAATTTAATGAAACATCATAAGGTAATGCATAGCTATAAGTAGCATTCAGATATACATCACCTGCGTTGCCATAATTAACATCAGACAACAATACAGCCATGCTTGCAGTTAAATCTTTATAACTTATGTCCTGAATAAATTCGACGCCCGTTGTGCGACGCTTTTCAGATCGGTCGTCGTTATAAACTGAACCGCCACCTTGATAGACATAGGCCATCACTTGTGACTTATAGCTCCAATCTTCATTCAGTTCACGTCCATATCCAACATAGAAATCATGTTCAAAACCATGTGACTGACTGTCGTCCGTAGGGTCATAGTTGAGTGTAGAACCCCAATAGCCCGCGAACAGCCCACTGTTGTGTGCATATTCAAGTCCGGCTTGTAATGCCGCTTGATCATTTTCTTCACTCGCACGGTACACATATTTGTTTACCACGCCCAAACTTCCAGACCAATTCCCTTGTGCAGTTGTGGCTTGTTCAGTTTGTTCTGCAAATGCAGGGACTGTACCTAGGGTCACTAAAATACTTAAAATTGCTTTTTTATAAAATTGAATCATGTTTAGTCCCCACATCGGATCGATCGTGGATTGGGTTGAGTAAAATTTAGCGCCGATTTTAATCGATTTTACGGCACTGTATAGCCCCTTTTTTCTTATTTTGATCAATTAAATCATTTAAAAACAAAGGTAAGATTATATAAAACAGTAAAAACTAAGCTTTTGATTCATAAAATATCTTTTATCTTGTTCTAGTCTTTAACAATGATTTAATGTTTTAATTTATATGTATTTATCACGATTATTATCATCTTTTATTGAGCTAGATTTTAAGGAAAACATTTCTGACGACTTCGCTAAAAGTCATTCTCTATTTACAAAAAAACACGCCAACAGTGCTTACTTAGCCTGAACATTGATGCCATGCACCTCAGCAGTTTTTATACTTTTTGATCAAAATACCAATTTAAATTCAGCACAAATTGTCGCGAAGAGTAATGATAAATCAGCAAGTTAAATGAAAGTTTTTACCGTTTTTTATATTTTTTTATGATAAGCAATGAAGAAACTTCTCTTTAGCTTAATATATATTCAATTTAAATAAACTATTTGTTAAACAACAATAACATACGAAACATTTGCTTATTACAGATTGACCGATGATCTGAATGTTTTCTAACTTTAGTGTAATAAGCGCATTAAAAATAGTGATTTTTTTAAGAAAAAATATACAATCGCACTACATATTAACCAAATTTGTATGAGGCTCTCTCCCAATGCTTAAAGCTCAACAACTAACACTTGCAGTATTAGTAAACGCTGCTCTTATTTCTACTGCTTTTGCTAGCGAACAAAGCGAATCTAAAGGCTTTGTGGAAGATGCCGAAGGCTCTGTATTGTTCCGTACAGGTTATTTACATCGTGATAAAAAAAATGGCGTAGATGATACTAGCTCTTTTGCGCAAACTGCTATCGTAAATCTTGATTCAGGTTTTACCAAAGGCACTGTTGGTTTTGCAGCGGGTATCATAGGCGATGCATCAATCAAACTTGGTGAAAATGCTCATACCGATAACGATATGATTCCAACGCATGGTAGCAAAGATGCGAATGGTAAAGTTGATGCTTATGATCACTGGGCGCGTGGCGGTGCATATGTAAAAGCACGTATTTCAAATACGACTGCAACTTACGGTACACAACTTCTCGACATCCCTGTTTTAGCAAGTAATACTGCACGACTAGTACCTGAATACTACACAGGTGTTTTGGTTGAAAGTAATGAGATTAATAATCTTAACCTGATCGCTGGTAAATTCACTGAAAATCAATTATCAAATCAAATTAATTCTGATGGTGCTAAGTTAGACCGCGCAATTGTTTGGGGTGCAAAATATAAAGCAAATGATCAATTAAATCTTGCTTACTATGGTACAGATATTAAAGATCGTTTAGATCGTCATTATATCAATGCCAATTTTACTCAAGGTTTAGTTGATAAAAGCTCATTGACTTATGATTTAAGCGCTTATCACACAAAATGGGATAAAGATGCTAATCAATACTTATATTCTCAAATTGGTGAAAGCAACGACTCATTCGATAACTCAATCGCTGCCCTTTCTACAACATATAATCGTGGTCCACACAATGTCATGGTTGCTTACCAACAAAACTTTGGTAATACCGGTTACGACTATGGCTTAGGTACAAACGTTGGTGATGGTAAACAATCTATTTACATGCCAAACTCGTATCTATCTGACTTTATTGGTAATGATGAAAAGTCTGTACAACTTCAATATACCTATGACTTTGGCGCATTAAATGTTCCAGGCCTATCTTGGACTTCAGCATTTGTTTACGGTTGGGATATTAAAGCCACTAATAATGCTGGCACAATGATTAGCGACAATGAAGAAGAACGCGAATTCTTTAACCAAGTGAAATATACCGTTCAATCTGGTTTTGCCAAAGATGCAAGCTTACGCCTTCGTCATTCTTACTACCGCGCTAGTAATAACTACCAAAACAACTATATTGGTGATACCAATGAATGGCGTATTTGGTTAGACATCCCTGTGAAATTATTTTAATTTCGCAGCTACTCTAAGATAGCGAAAAAAAACCTGCACACTGTGCAGGTTTTTTTTATGAGCATCGATTTCATATAAAAACGATGCTCAGCTTAAAACAATAAATATTATTTGTTCGCAGCTTTGTAAGCTTCAATTGAGCTAAGTACTTCTTGTTTCGCAACATCAGCACCTTCCCAACCACTTAACTTAACCCATTTACCAGGTTCTAAGTCTTTGTAGTGTTGGAAGAAATGTTCAATTTGATTGATCAATAATGCAGGAAGATCGGTATATTCTTGAACATCTTTATAAAGCGGAGTCAATTTGTCGTGTGGAACAGCAATGAGTTTTGCGTCAACACCACCGTCATCTTCCATGTTCAATTTACCAACAGGACGGCAACGAATTACAGAACCTGGCTCTACTGGATGTGGAGTTACCACAAGTACGTCTAGTGGGTCACCATCCAAAGATAATGTATTTGGAACATAACCATAGTTTGCTGGGTAGAACATTGCAGTACCCATGAAACGGTCTACAAATAACGCATCAGAATCTTTATCGATTTCGTATTTGATTGGTGCTGCATTTGCAGGAATTTCAATAATGACATAGATGTCGTTTGGTGCATCTTTACCCGCTGGGATATTGCTGTAGCTCATAGCATCACTCTTTAAACAAGTTAAATCTTTTAATCCGGCACAATTATAACGGTTTTATCGCTTTTTTTGTGATTTTAGCGATCATGCTGATAATTTAATCATCAAGCAGAACATTTAGCTTAATTTAATGACCAATAACATCAGGCAAATCGGGCATAACATCGACAAGGTCCAAATGATTGAACGTAAAGTTGCCCAATTGGCTAAATAACATAGCCCATAAATGACGCGTAAAACAAGATAGGCAATCCCAAAGGTCATGATGTATTGTTGATGAATCACCATGTATTCAGCCATTAGAATAGCCGCAATAAATAAAGGTAAACTTTCAAAACTATTTTGCTGCACTGCATGTGCGCGGCTCGCCAATCCTGTAGAGCGCGCTAAAACTTCACGTGGATTTTGATTATCACTCGACTTAAAACCTGCAGCTCGCTTCGCAATAAATGTAAATACATATGGCAGTAAACAAGCGGCCAAAATGAGATAGATGATCCCACTGATGCTGTGCATGTGTTTTTTCTCAGGAAAATTTTATGGCTGCTATAATACCATGGCATTTCGTGAATAATTTTTGTTAAATATAGTGTTTTTATAATCGGCAGATGAAAGGATCCTCTATGAGTACTTCTGATCAAGATCAATTATTTGAAGTTCTTGAAGAGCAAAAACGCCATCAGCTTCGCGTCGATCGTGCCTTAAAAATCGTCATTCCTGTGACTGCATTTTTACTTGCTGTGATCTGCGCCAACTTAAATGTCTGGTCGACTGTTTTCAGCTTTGTCATCATGTGGATTGCATTCTATGCAGTTTCCATCAAGCAACTTCCCCTTTGGCATTGGGTCATTGTCATTGCCCTATATTGTTTAGTCGACAATATCCTGACCTATGGCAACTATAACCAATCCGGCTTTAGTCGTCAGTTCGGCGCGATGTTTATTTTCTTAGGTGTCTTTGGTGTAGGACGTCGCTACTTTGATCGCTGGTCGATGAATAAAGGTAAGCTTTAATGATCTAAATTTAAAGCGATAATAAAAAGCGCCCGAAGGCGCTTTTTTTATGCATCGTATTATGCAGTTTTACGCAAATCTTTACGTAGAATCTTACCAACATTCGATTTTGGTAATTCATCCATAAATTCAACATAACGTGGGCGTTTATAGCCAGTTAAGTTTTCTTTTGCGAATGCCAAAACTTCTTCAGTCGTTAAAGATGGATCTTTTTTCACAACGAATAATTTAGGTACTTCACCTGATTTTTCATCAGGAACACCAATCGCAGCAACTTCTAGTACTTTTGGATGTTTTGCAACAACTTCTTCAATTTCAGAAGGATAAACGTTGAAGCCAGACACCAAAATCATGTCTTTTTTACGGTCTACAATCTTCACATAACCGCGTGGATCCATGACACCAATGTCACCTGTACGGAAGAAGCCGTCCGCCGTCATTACTTTGGCAGTTTCATCTGGACGGTTCCAATAGCCTTTCATGACTTGAGGACCACGAATCGAAATTTCACCTTGCTCACCTTGAGCAACTTCATTGCCATCATCATCTAAAATAGCAACTTCAGTCAGTGGCAATGGAATACCAATCGTACCGCTGAATTCCATTGATGCTGGAGGGTTTGCGGTTGCAACAGGTGAAGTTTCTGATAAACCATAACCTTCGATAATATTGGTACCTGTAACTTTCTTCCACGCTTCTGCAGTCGAAGGAAGTACTGCCATACCACCACCCATCGCCATTTTTAGCTTGCTGTGGTCAAGTTGCTTGAACTCTTCATTGTTCACCAAAGCATTGAACAATGTGTTCACTGCTGGGAAGAATGAAGGTTGGTATTTACGTAATTCTTTCATTACCGCAGGTAGATCACGCGGGTTAGGAATCAATACGTTCGCCTGACCTTTGTACATACCGTAAAGTGCACACACCATAAATGCAAAGATGTGATACAGCGGTAACGCACAGAAGATACGATCATCTGGCTGACCATCTTGCTGACCAAATTTACTTTGGAAAATACCATCACACTGCAACATGTTTGACACAAGGTTACGATGGGTCAACTCTGCGCCTTTAGATACGCCAGTTGTACCACCGGTATACTGAAGTACTGCAGTATCACTTAAAGTTAAGTTTGGACGTTTGTAATTGTTGGCACTCACTTTAGACATTGCTGCATTAAAGCGAATATGACCTGGAATGTTCCAAGCTGGAATTTGTTTACGTACTGAACGTAATACAAAGTTAACCAATGTACCTTTCAGCGTACCAAGCATGTCACCCACAGATGCCACGATCACGTGTTTTACTGGGGTTTTACCAATAATCGCTTGGTAAACAGATGCAAAGTTTTCAATGATGACAAGAGCTTCTGTTCCAGAGTCATTCAATTGATGCTCAAGTTCACGAGAGGTATACAGTGGATTCACGTTGACCAATACCAAGCCAGCACGGAATACACCCAATGCGACAACAGGATATTGAAGAACGTTCGGCATCATGACTGCAACGCGTGAACCTTTAGCCAAACCTAAGCTTTGCAAATAAGTTGCAAATTTACGGCTAGCTTCATCAAGTTCTTTAAAAGTTAAGACTTTATCCATAAAGATAAAGGCATCTCTTGAGCCAAACTTCTGGAAATTACGCTCAAAAATATCGACCAATGAGGTATTTTCTGCGGGTAATTCTACAGTTTCTGGAATCCCTGTCTTTTGGTATTCAGCGAACCAAATCTTTTCCATAACGCCCAATTCTCCTGTCGTAATCCTTAATAATCCAACTGTTTTTTTTCAATATTAAGCGGTCATTATTTAACTTGTTTGTGCTTAATATTGCATCCATTTCACGAATAACAGCATATATAACGTATTTCGTTCCATGGATGCTAGTATTATCTTTGAATGAACAGTTTATTTGCTTTTTGATATCCACGTGGTAACAACACGCCTTTCGATGCGCGTTTGCCCACATATTTTTGCAGATCGTCGCCTTTAAGCTTTAATTGTTGATTACCTGCAAGCACTTGAATTATTTCATCTAAATTCAAAGTTGTCATGGATACAATTTGATCTTTTGCCTCAAGTTGTATCAATTTATTACCTTTACCCTTATTCAGGACTGGTAATTCATCAAGCTCAACCAACAGCAAACGCCCCGCAGAACTGAGGAGTGCAAGATGTGTTGCATTCTCAATTGCCGTTAAATTCATAACCGCCGCCCCTTCAGACAAGCTAAGGAAGGCTTTACCCGCTTTGGCATTGGTATCGAGATTTTTCGCTTGGATTTTAAAGCCATAGCCTTTACTGCTCATTGCCAAGACTTCTGTTTCATCTTCAGCAATAAACACTTGTTTAAAGCCAACACCACTTGCAGGTGCAAGCTTAGAACTCAGAGGCTCACCTAAACCACGCGCAGATGGCAAGGTATTGATGCCCAAAGCATAGCTACGACCGGCATCATCTAATACATAAACACGTTGATTCGATTTACCTTGCGCATGGCTGAGATATTGGTCACCTGCACGGAAATTTAAGTTCTCAGCATCGACTTCATGACCTTTCGCCGAGCGAATCCAACCCGCTTCAGACAACACCACAGTCACAGGATCTGCAGGAAGCATATCTTGTTCATTAATCGCATGGGCTTCTGCACGTTTCACAATTGGAGAACGGCGGTCATCACCAAATTTCTTCGCATCTTCTTTAAGTTCATTAATGATCAAGGCTTTTAATGATTCAGGATTCGCCAATTGTTCACGAATAATGGCAGCTTTGGCTTCCAATTCTTCTTGTTCACGGCGCATTTCCATTTCTTCAAGTTTTGCCAAATGACGTAACTTGAGTTCTAAAATCGCTTCGGCTTGAATTTCATCGATATTAAAATGCGTCATTAACACCGGTTTAGGCTGATCTTCTTCACGAATAATACGAATTACTTCATCAATATTCAGATAGGCAATGATCAAGCCTGCAAGTATATGTAACCGTTTTTCAATTTTATTCAGATGATAAGTCAAACGACGTGTCACGGTATTCTTACGGATTTCGATCCATTCCAACAAAATACGGCGGATCGATTTCACTTGCGGACGACCGTCAGCGCCAATCATGTTCATATTGACACGATAGCTCGACTCTAAGTCAGTGGTTGCAAATAGATGACTCATCACCGATTCAGCATCAATACGATTCGAGCGCAGGACAATCACTAAACGTGTTGGGTTTTTATGATCTGACTCATCACGTAAATCCGTGACCAATGGCAACTTCTTCGCCTGCATTTGATCTGCAATCTGCGTGATCACTTTTGAACCTGAAACCTGATACGGCAGCTCCGTAATCACGATTTCATTTTTCTCAATGCTGTACACCGCACGAGTTCGATAACTACCGCGACCCGTGGTTTGTATTTTGAGTAATTCTTCTGGAGAGGTAATAATTTCCGCACGTGTCGGCAAATCAGGTGCAGGAATATATTCTGCGACTTTCTCATCGGTTAAGTTTGGATTGCGAATTAAGGCGATGGTACCCTTCACCACTTCACGTAAATTATGCGGTGGAATATCGGTTGCCATACCCACAGCAATACCCGTTGTGCCGTTGAGTAAAATATTCGGAACACGTGCAGGTAAATTCACGGGCTCTTTCATCGAACCATCAAAGTTATCCTGCCAATCACAAGTCCCTTGTCCTAATTCTGACAGCAATAAATCACTATACGCAGACAGTTTCGCTTCGGTATAACGCATAGCAGCGAAGGATTTCGGATCATCTGGTGAACCCCAGTTTCCCTGACCTTCAATAAATGGATAGCGATAACTAAACGGCTGCGCCATAAGCACCATGGCTTCATAACAAGCAAAGTCACCGTGAGGATGGTATTTACCCAGTACATCACCAACCGTACGTGCAGATTTTTTTGGCTTACCCGTTGGCTTTAGCCCGAGTTCGCTCATCGCATAGACAATACGACGCTGAACGGGTTTTAAACCATCACTGATATGTGGCAATGCACGATCCATAATCACGTACATGGCGTAGTTGAGATATGCTTGTTCGGTAAATTCTGCTACGGAACGGTTTTCTGTCGCATGATGCGCAAGGCTTGTCATAACAACCTGTAATCCTAAATTGTTCGTTCTTTATTGGGTTCTTATGCTATGTCGCAGGTGTCCCCTATACAAGGGGATGATCTAACACTCTGCGACAAATTGTGTCTTATGGCGTAAAAATATCCATTTTATTCACCATGATCAACTAAAAATTCAACAGTCTTTATAGACCGATGGATTCTAAAGTTTTGCCCTTGGTTTCTTCACCTAAAACCAAAATCACCACGGCAACTGCAATTAAGACTGCAGTAAACATCATAAAGACATAGCTAAAACCATGATCCATATCCATCATATGTGTCACGGCAAAAGGTGCTGCAATGCCCCCGATCCGACCAATGGCACCCGCCCAGCCCGAACCAAAGGCACGAATATTGGCCGGATATTGTTCTGGTGTATAGGTATAAAGTACGCCCCAAGCACCGAGATTAAAGAAAGACATTAAACAGCCCCAAATCACAATCTCTGTCACACTGCCAGACTGACCGAAGAAATATGCCGAAATGGCACACATCCCAATGAAGCCAGCCAAAGTAGCTTTACGACCCAATTTTTCGACCAACCATGCCGCTGCAATATAACCTGGCAATTGTGCCAAAATCATGACCAAGACATATTCAAAGGATTGAACAATGGTGTAGCCTTCTTTGACCAATAAACTTGGTAACCACGTAAAAATACCGTAGTAAGAAAAAACGATACCGAACCAAATGAGCCAAAGCATTAAAGTACGACGTGCAAAAATGCCTGACCAAAGCTGTGAAAAACTGATGTTGTGCTTTTCTGCAACCGGTTTGACCTCAAAAATTTCAACAACTTGCACACCACATTTGGCTTCAATCTTTTTCACCAATGCGTGTGCTTCATCAAAACGTCCACGGTTGATTAAATAAGGCACCGATTCGGGCACCATTTTCCAAATCACGATTGCATATAATGCAGGAATACCGCCAATTAGAAACGCTGCATGCCAACCAAAATCAGGAATAATAAAGCGTGAGACCAATGCAGCAACCAACCAGCCTAGTCCCCAAAAACTTTCTAGTAAGACAATAAAACGGCCACGCACTTGCGCCGGAATATATTCACTGACCAAAGTCACCGCGACAGGGAGTTGCCCCCCTAAACCTAAGCCGACAATAAAACGAAATACCAATAACCAAGTTAGATTAGGTGCAAACGCACATGCAGCGGTGGCTAAGCTATAAATCACCAATGTCCATGCAAACACTGTTTTTCGGCCGAAGCGATCTGCCAGTCCTCCAGAAAACACCGCGCCAATCGCCATCCCAACAAAACCAATCGAGACCACCCAACTTTTATCATTTGGCGTCATAGCCCAATCTTCAGCCATTTTCGCTAAGATAAAGGAAATGAGCCCCGTATCCATGGCATCAAACATCCAGCCAAGGCCAATAACCCAAAGTAAAGTGTAGTGAAACTTACCGATGGGTAAGCGTTGTATACGTGAGACTAAGTCCATAACAAGATCTCTGAACTGGTGGAAGGATGAACACTGCTTTCCCAACAGGATGTATGATTTTGCGTTTTTTAGTATAGATCCATGCAAAAGACCGACCATTGATCCGTCTTTTTAGCATTTTAATGTGATGTTATAGCAACGCGGCTACGACAAATCTTTTGAAGATACTGACTGATCATCATCATCTTTATAAATAAATTTAGGCATTTCTAAGCCAAAGTAAATGGCGATCAGACGTAAGGTGAAACCGAAAATGAGCGTCGCAATGACGGTTAATTCTAGCGATAAGCCAATCTCAATACAGAGCCAATAACAAATCACGGACACAAAAGAAATACTGGCATAAAGTTCACGACGGAACACCAGCGGGACATCGTTACATAGAATGTCTCGTAAAATACCGCCAGAGACCCCAGTTAACACCCCTGCTACCGCAGAAACGACAAAACCATGTCCCATTTCTAAAGCGATTTGACAGCCAATAATGGTAAAACCAATGAGACCAAGGGCATCGAGAACCAAGAAGATATTACGAAGATGACGCATCCACTTTGCAATCAGGATGGTGACAAATGCAGCAAAGCAGGTCAGCATTAGATATTCAGGATGCTTAACCCACGTCAGTGGATAGTGCCCAAGTAGCACATCACGAACCGAACCGCCCCCCAGTGCCGTGACACAGGCAATCAATGTTACCCCAAACCAGTCCATACTCCGCCGACCCGCAGACAATGCACCTGTCATTGCTTCTGCCGTGATTGCGATAATATAAATAACGGTAAGTAACATCGCCCTTCTTCCACTGAGGGTTGAGATGCGCGCTATTCTAAGCTAAATCTGCTCAAATGTTATAAAAATTGCGCACAACATTGTTTAAATTTTCGTCCAGAACCACAAATACAGGGTTGCTTCATGGTGATTTTCATCTCTGTGGTCGGATCAAGGAAATACCAGCGCTGCTCGAACTTCACAAAGTGTGAAATTTCATGATGTACCTGCGCTTGCTGCCCATCGTGATAATGGGCTTTAAATTCAACTTGAGCATGATTTTTATCGAGCTTTTCTTGAGCCTGTACCACCTCAAGTTTTAACCATTGATTGACCTGACTCCACGCTGCAATGGCACTCACATCCAAGGCTTGCTGCTGTCCAATTGCAGTTGTTTGTACAATATAATCAATCTCATGTTGTGCAAATGCACTATAACGTGATCGCATCAATTGCTCTGCAGTTTGTGCATTTTCACGCCCCGTATGTAAGGGCTGACAACAGCTACCATATTCACCTTTGCCACACGGACACTGGACTTGTGACATATTTGTTTCCATAAAAAATAGCCTGACAATGCAGGCTATTTTAACGGATCTTTCCACACAATTTTCATCAGCAGTATATGAATCAATACTGATCTATATAGATTAAGCTGAATGTTCTCTTGGCCTCAGCTTAATCTTCAGTTGGCATGGGAATGACATGCACTTTTTCGATCTTATGACCATCCATTGTGACCACTTCAAAGATGTGTTCATCCGCTTTGAATTTTTCACCATTGGCTGGTAAACGGCCCAAATGAAATAAGATATATCCGGACAATGTCGAATACTGTTCAGCATCATCCACCAAGTCACGACCCAACAATAAAGACACATGACGAATGTCAGTTGAGCCATCGAGTAACAATGAACCATCATCGAGACTTTCTGCTGCTGTCTCCGGTTCATCTTCATCGGGAAACTCACCAGCAATCGCTTCTAAGACATCAATTGGTGTTGCAATCCCTTCAATTGAACCGTATTCGTTCAACACCAAGGCCATTTGCAACGGCGCTTGACGCAGTTGTTCCATCACCATCAAGACTTGTGCATTTTCATGCACCACTACAGGCTCACGGAGATGCTTTTCAAAATCAAGTACGCCTGTTTCAATATAGTCATTCATGACTTTATGAGTCAGTACCGCACCCGCGATATTGTCTAACTCGCCGTGTGCCACAATCAAACGTGAATGCGTGGTACTGAGTAATTGAGCACGAATCGCCTCAGGCGCTTCATCCAAGTCAATCCATTCTAGTTCAGGACGAGGTGTCATCACTGACTTCACTGGACGTTCAGATAAACCCAGTACCCCTTGTACCATGACACTGTGGTAAACCCCGTTGTCTTCATCAAAGACTTCATCGGCAAAGGCACGTGTTGCAAGCACATCTTCATTTTCATTTTGATTGTCTGCAACATTTCTCCCACCAAGCATACGCATCACCGCTGAGGCTGTGCGATAACGTAAGTCTGTGGTTGTCACCATTTTTTCCTGATTATGACGCATGGTTTGGTTCAAAAACTCAATCAGTACGGAGAAACCAATGGCTGCATATAAGTAGCCTTTTGGAATATGGAAACCAAAGCCTTCGACTAAGAGCGAGAAACCGATCATCATCAAGAAACACAGGCACAGAATCACTACCGTTGGATGACGGTTCACGAAGTTCATCAGAGGCTTAGATGCCCACAGCATGATGCCGACAGCAATAATGACCGCAATCATCATGACTGACAGGTGTTTCACCATCCCGACAGCGGTAATCACGCTGTCGAGCGAGAACACAGCATCGAGCACCACAATCTGCACAATCACCATCCAAAACGTCGCATGCACAGGATTTTCTTCCTTGAGCATCGGCTTGTTTTCAAGACGTTCACGCAGTTCCATGGTGCCTTTAAATAGCAAGAACACCCCACCAAACAGTAAGATTAGGTCTCGACCGGAGAATGGATGGTCGAAAATATGGAACAGTGGATTGGTTAGAGTCACCACCCATGCAATTGAGGCCAGTAAGACCAATCGCATACACAGTGCAAGCAATAAGCCGACAATCCGTGCGGTATTACGCTGTTCTGGCGGTAATTTTTCCGCAAGAATCGCAATAAAAACCAGGTTATCGATACCTAAAACAATCTCAAGCACCACCAGTGTTAATAAACCCACCCATGCAGAAGGATCGGATATCCATTCAAAGATCATGGTTGTATCTCCTGAATGTTATTCACACGTAGATCATGCTGATTTGAAGACGAAATGCATTGGACATGCGCAAACGCTTTTAATGGCGTTCTTTCTAATATTTTGATGTGTGCTGAGTGACAACAACCACTACCCATGACGGTTCTTTAGCTTGAAATGAAGTTTTAAGTATAGCAAGTTAAGGTAAAAATTCACCCTTTTTTACCAAAGTACAATCTCAGTATGGAAGAATTTAAACCCAGTGATGACATTAAATTGTCATATTTAGCTGCCAATGTAGTGTCATAAAAAATAACATGCTAAGGTAAAATTAAAACGTAATGAATAGCGGATTAAAAATGACAGAAAAACGTGGTAATCCTTCTCCTGCTACAACACAACCTTTAATCGCACTGTATTGCGGCTCCCGCTCTGGGAACAATCCAATTTATCAAGAAAAAGCCATCGCATTGGCGCAAGGCTTGGCTGAACATGGTTTTGGTCTGGTCTATGGTGGCGCCAGTATTGGCCTGATGGGTCAAGTCGCTGACGCTGTGGTCGAACATGGCGGCGAAGCCGTTGGTGTGATTCCTGAGTTTATGTTGGATTATGAAATTGCACATAATCATTTGACTGAATTACACGTCGTGCGCAATATGCATGAGCGTAAAGCCATGATGGCAGAACGTGCCAGTGCCTTTGTTGCCCTGCCCGGTGGTCTCGGCACATTCGAAGAAATTTTAGAAATCGCCACTTGGGGACAGTTGAATCAACACCAAAAGCCGATGATGCTTTATAACGTCAATGGCTTCTATGATGCACTGATTGCACAATTAGACCATGCGGTCGCTGAAGGTTTCTTGCCGCCGCAGCATCGTGCCAAACTGATCGTATGTAATTCTTCGAAGCAGATCTTTAGTGCACTGAAAAATTTAGATTGCCCGAAAAATTTCGTGGTTTAACTGTATTTTAGATGTCAAAAAGGGGAATAAATTATTCCCCTTTTTTTATTGCTCGATTTCCTAATTCAAATCGAGATCGTGCCGACTTAACCCGACACCACACGATAGAACCATGGCAATGTTGTCGCTAAGAAAATACTCATCAACAAACCAAGCATCAATTTCATCGCATCTTTGCTGACATTTCGTGAAGTTCGATATTTATTCACTTCATGTAAATGCATGGACATGGCAAATTCACGTCCTGCGAGTAAGCCCAAGAACACCCAAGTGGTACTCATTGGAATATTACTCCACTCTTTGAACACCAATAAAATCAAGGCATACATAAAGTCAATAATGGTTGCCGAGCGAATATCAGCCACACCCGTTTTGGTGTCGATAATGCCCTGAATCGCCCCACCACGTTGGTACAAAATGATCCCAAGTAGTACGATAAACACCACAATTGCAAAAATCAGGAACTCCAGCGGCACCTGACGAGGGACGTAGACAAAAATATTGGCCAAATCCTGAATCAGCCACTGACTCCATAAAAATGCCGTCGAAACCCACTGTAGTCCCACCCAAATATTCGAGGGTGTTTCATCACGTGTTTTACTGAAATAAACCGAGATGCCTTTAATCACAAAACGATAAACAATAATTGCGACAACAAAAGCTACCGCATAACCCATCATGGACTTGGTTAACATCGACCCGAGACTACTCGGAGAGAAAATCGTTAACACTAAGAATGTGGTGCTGACCGGGATTCCGTAGCGAGTCAAAATGATCAGTAAGATCGGTGGCACAATATAGAGCCACGTGACCCCTTCTGCGGGAAATGGAATCGTTTCTAAACGACCATAAGATGCATCCCCCACGCCAGAACTGTACCAACCATAAACCAATACAATGGCTAGAATACTGCTGACATAGATCCACAACAGCCACCAAGGGCGATGCGCATTGGATGAAATAAAGGTTCCCAATGTCTGTGGCACATCATTACCGACAATAGAATAGGCCGCGAGACAGAAGCCTATGACCATCAGAATTTCGATTGTCATGAAAACAAAACACCTTTGCCATAAAGAAAAAGCCCTCCAATAAATGAAGGACTTGAGCGCATTATGACAGTTTATCTGGCGTTCATACAATTTCGTGCCGTGCTTTTCTCGACACTAAAATAAAAACCTCAAATAAAACAAATGCTTTAAACTTTAATTATTTCAATTTAATCTGATAAACCGCAGTGCTACCGCTCACTTCATTTCCAACCACCAACAAAGGTTGAGCATTGGGCGAATCTTTGGCCGCAATAAAAATCAGACCTTCAGGCCCTAAATCGCCCTGCTTAGTTATATCGGTTTGCGCAATATCCCGTGTATTAAAATACTGAACAAATTTCGCCTGTTGCGGCTGTGTGATGTCATACACCATGATCCCGCTAGCCCGCTCTAGTCCGATAAAAGCATAGGTTTTTTGGCCAATTTTACCCAGTGTGATGCCTTCAGGCTCTGGGCCTTTATTGTCACTGCGGTCATCAAATTTAAAGGCTTCATGATTACTATTAAATTGGGCTGGGAACAATTCAGCAATTTTGCGTTCAAACTCACTGCCAGAATCCCAAACAATTTTTCGACTGATTGGATCGATGATGCTGAACGAGCGCCCACCATAGCTGTACAGTTTGTCATAAACCAACTTACCGTCTTCCAATACAGGTTTTCCGGCAGCATCACGTTTAAAACCTTGTGTCCAACTGATGGTTAAACGGCCAATCTGTGCATCTTTGATTAAGTTATCCGCACAAATTTCTGTCGATGCTGTGGTGGTACAAGGTTTAAAGACACTCGGGTCGAGCTTTGCACCAACGACACCAGGTACTAGATGTCGTAAATGGGCTGCATAATCCCCTTTTGCATCAAAGCCGGCTTTTTTAAACAAATGCTTAACTCGAATTTCTTCAGCATAACCTTGGCTTAAATCATCGCTAGTAAAATACTGCGTTTCGTCTTTTAACCACTCTCGGGCATCACCTTCATTGGCGGTGACCAAATAACTTTTTCCATCCGCTTGATAATGTGCAATGGCATCAGGCATATACATACCATACAGCCCAGGCCATGCCTGAATATTGATCATCCCTGCATCTTTTGCACAGCTCTCGACCTGACGACCTAAGCTGTCTGTCGCACCAATCACACAATCACGATCACTGCCATCAAGTGCATTTTCAGGCAAGCTGTGATCTTTATAACCCATCGGAAAAATATCGATAAATTCCGCTTTCACTAGATCGAGCACGGCAATCGCATTGTTCTCTTGTAAGCTCACCCATGCCGTTTGACCATCTTGGCTCACCGCGATGTACTCTGGCTCTAAGTCTTGAGCCACACTCGTGGTTTGTACACCTTGCGTTTTCACATCGGCATACTGTGCGGTGTCGGGTCCAAAAATGCGAACGCCCGCATCGATTAGCTCTTGTTTTCGTGTATTCCACGCACGGAAATCCACCAATTTCGCCGTTGGCTTTTCAATCTGAGTTAGATCAATAATACTGACTGAACCTTCAGGGTCGACTGCATAACCTTCATTCGGTTCGCCTTCATTGGCAACCAATACTTTTTTGCCATCTGGGCTAAAGGTCAGCATGTCTGGCAAAGCCCCAACCTCGACCTGACTAATAAAACTTAAATCTTGTGCTTTAAAAAAGGCCACGATGCCCGGCTGCGTTTTATCGGCCGCTTGCACCGCGAGTGCCACGATGCCATTGTGTACAGCAACGCTATTCACCTCAGAGTCGGCCAAATATTTTTTAGCATCTAAGGATTGTAAATATGTAGGCTGTGCTGGCTGTTTCAAATCTAGTACATCAACCACACCAGCTTTGGCATTGACCACAAATACGCGCTGACTTTGAGCATCATAGGCAGGTATTTCTGCTGCACTCGCGCCAAAAATACCCGATTCATAACGCCCAATCTGCTCCAACGCGATAGTGTTTGGCGTGACTTCTTCAATCACTGGAGGGGGTGTTTGCACTTGAGCATCATCATTGCTGTCATTACACGCCACTAGCCCCACTGATAACATGGCACACATCAGCGCCGAAATTTGTAGTTTCATGTTTTCATTCGTCTTTTATTAAAATATGACCAATTTATAAACATTAGGTTGCATAGAGATGAAACTTTCATTGCATTTTTCTTGCAATTTTTTGGCTCAATTATGCAAAGCTTTTACTACATCCGAATGCCAATATTCATTTAAACTGTTTAAAAATCTCAGCTTTATTGACTTATGAATAGCACGCCAACGCATCAGGCTTTACAACCCGAATTTAGACTTCTTGTGCTATTGGTCTCTATTGGCTTTTTTATGCAAGGGCTGGATACGACCATCGTCAATACAGCAATCCCAGCGATGGCAAGAAGTTTGGGCGAAGACCCGCTACAAATGCATAGTGTGGTCGTGGCCTATGTCTTGTCCGTTGCGGCGTGTATTCCTTTAAGTGGTTGGTTGGCCGATCGTTTTGGTGTACGAAATACGTATTTCACAGCCATTATTATTTTTACGTTAGCATCGCTAGGCTGCGGCATGGCCAATAGCCTGAATGAGCTGCTGGTTTATCGGGTAATTCAAGGTATAGGTGGCGCATTACTGCTGCCTGTTGGGCGTTTGGCGATGCTCAAAGTGATTCCTCGGACACAGTTTTTATCGGCTATGAGTCTGATGAGCCTTGCTGGTTTAATGGGCCCCTTAATTGGTCCTACCCTTGGCGGTTGGATGGTGGAAGTCGCAACATGGCATTGGATCTTTTTAATAAACATTCCAATGGGACTGTTAGGAGTACTTATTACCTTTAAAGCCATGCCCAATGTGACCGAACCGAGCGTACAACGCTTCGACTTTATGGGTTTTTTCTTATTGGTCATCGCCATGGTGGGTTTATCGTTAGGCATTGAAAACTTTGCTAGCCCGCATCTGCCGCTATGGTGGAGCCTGCTATTAGTCGCTGCGGGGATCATCGCCAGTTTGATCTATGCCTTTCATGCACATACCCACGCCAATGCGCTGTTTCGCAGTAAATTATTTCAAAATCGGATCTATGCCATCGGTATTATCGGCAACTTCTTTGCCCGCCTTGGCGGCAATGCCATGCCATTTTTGATTCCCTTAATGCTACAAGTGGCTTTTGGCTTTGAGCCGTTCATCACAGGTTTATTGATGATACCGACGGTACTCGGTTCATTGGCATCCAAACCGATTATTCGTCAAATTATTCAACGCTTTGGCTATCGTAAAGTGTTATTGGTAAATACCTTCTTGGTCGGCGCCTGTATTTGCAGTTTTGCACTCTCTACGGCTGAAACCCCCACTTGGTTACGTGCCTTACACTTTTTTATTTTTGGTATTTTAAACTCGCTGCAATTCGTTTCGATGAATACCTTAACCCTCAAAGATTTACCTCAGCAAGATGCCAGCAGTGGCAACAGTTTCTTGTCGATGATTATGATGGTGTCGATGAGTATCGGTGTGGCTTTGGCAGGGACTTTAGTCAACGTGTTTACGGCCTATTATGGTGCTGCACAAATCGGAACAGCATTCCATAGCACCTTGATTTTACTCGGCTGCATTAACCTGATTACCGCAGCGATTTTTTGGCAGATTCCTAAACATGTGGATGTCTAAACCTGTGTCATCGGGCAAATCTATGACAGATCAGCCATTAAAGGGTTATGATAAAAAGGACACTTGGATACATTTTCATGCCTAAAAAAGCCAAATCACGTACCACAAAAAGTTCATTCAAAAAATACAGCCCGATTATTGCACTTAGCGCTATCAGCGGCGTCATGGTAGTGGCAGGAGTGGGTTATTTAGCTGTGATGCCGCATCGCCTTGCATCTGCAGAAGAATATCCCGTCAAAGGCTTTGATGTTTCTCATCATCAAAAAGATATTCAATGGTCAAAAATTTCACCTAAAAAATACCAATTCGTTTATCTCAAAGCCACGGAAGGTGGTGATTTTAAAGATCGAAAATTTCAAGATAACTGGTTACAAGCGCGGGAAAATGGCTTTTTAGTTGGGGCCTATCATTTTTACCGTTTGTGCCGTGATGGCAAGATTCAAGCAGAAAATTTTATTGCTTCCGTGCCGAAAAAAGCCGATGCCCTTCCTCCCGTGATTGATTTGGAATATGACACCAACTGCATTAACACCTACAGCAAAGAGCAGTTACTCAAAGAAATCACTTATATGCATGATCGCTTGCACCGCCATTATGGCAAACAACCGATTTTTTATACCTCGAAGTCTTTTTATAATATTGTTTTAGCTGGCGAGTTTAAACAGACGCCGCTGTGGGTCCGTGAATATAAAGGCCCGCCCGATCTAAAAAACAATCCGAAATGGCTGATTTGGCAACATACCAATCAAGGACAAATTCAAGGCATCTCGACCAGCGTCGATTTAAATGTATTTTCAGGTGATGCCAAGGCATGGACTGATTTTTTAGACAAAAATGGCGTTTCCCCGATCAAACCCCGTTGATTTATTCACCGACTCAGGACAACATCGAACAAAATAATCCATGAAAACTGAGTCGCAGGATGCGTATTTTAAAAATTTTTCTTATTATATTTTCAGTCTTTATGATCCTCGCCATCGGGATATTGGCATATTTGATCCAACCTTCAGGGACCTTGGCAGCGTTTAAAACGTGGCATTATCAACTTCCCACACAAAGCACTACAGATACTCGCTCAGCGGCGCCCTATCACGTCAAATTCTTTGGCGTTTCCACCTTACTTTTTGACGATGGCCAAGAGCAAATTCTCATAGACGGCTTCTTTAGTCGACCTTCACTCAGTCGGACCGTATTTACTCAAATCCAAAGTGATCAGCCTTTATTACATAGCTATATCGACCAATACGACTTAAAACGCACTCGTGCTATTTTCGTGACTCATTCGCATTATGATCATGCGCTCGATATTCCAATGTTGGCCCACCAACTCCCCAAGGCCATAATTATCGGCTCTAAAAGTACCTTAAATATCGCACGGGCGATGCCAATCGCTGAATCACAATTACACGAAGTTCAAGCTTGGCAACCGATGCAAATCGGTAAATTCACCATTACTGCCATCCCCTCGCAACATACACCGCCAACGGCCGTTAATGATGATTTGGGAGAAGAAATTTCGCAGCCACTGCAACTCCCTGCACATTTTAGTGCGTTTAAAGAAGGTGGATCGTATGATTATCTCATCCAACATGGGCCGCATTACAGTTTAGTCAAAGCCAGTACTGGTGCTGTGCCCAAACAGTTGCAAAAACTAAAAGTCGATACTTTATTTTTAGGCATTGCCCAACTTTCCAAGCAAACGGCAGCGTTTCAACAGCAATATTTCAAAGAAACCTTAGCGATTCTTCAACCCAGTACCGTGATTCCAATTCATTGGGATAATTTTTTCAAACCACTGAATCCAGAGCTCGAATTTTTGCCCCGCTTTGCCGATGACACCCCTCAAAGCCTAAATCTATTAATACAGTCGGCAGCAACTCAAAACACCAAGGTGGTTTTACTCAGTCAACCTGTGTCGTTCGAGTTAAAAAATTGAGGAAAGCGTTGGATTGACTGTGCGATACTGACATTCAATTTTTAGGCACTGATCTAACTAGGCATGAGGAAAATCATACATATCGACATGGATGCATTTTTTGCATCAGTAGAGCTGCGGGAACGTCCAGAACTCAAGCAGCTTCCTGTTGTTGTGTCTTCACATCACCCTCGTGCAGTCATCTGTGCCGCGTCCTATCCTGCACGTGAGTTTGGTTTACGCTCTGCAATGTCGATGGCACAGGCCCGTAAACTCTGCCCACAGGTCGTGGTGATTGAACCTAATTTTGAAAAATATCGTGCCGTTTCGGCACAAATTCATGCCATTTTACAACGCTATACGTCGCTGATTGAACCGCTGTCTTTAGACGAAGCTTATTTGGACGTCACAGAAAATTTACAACACATCCCGAGCGCCACCGAAGTCGCTATGCGAATTCAGGCAGAGATTTTACAAAGCACTGGTTTAACTGCCTCCGCAGGTGTCGCGCCCAACAAATTTTTGGCTAAAGTCGCTTCTGATTGGAACAAACCCAATGGCATTTGTATTATCAAACCTTCACAAGTTCTGCATTTCATCCATGACTTGGCACTGAAAAAAATTCCTGGCGTGGGAAAAGTCACTCAAGAAAAATTAAAAGCCATGCAACTCAATACATTGGGTGATTTACAACAAATTGAAGAAGCCGTTCTGATTCATCATTTCGGTAAATATGGCCGACAACTCTATCTGTATGCACAAGGGATTGATGAACGACCGGTCCAATCTAGCCGCGAGCGTCAACAGATTTCCAAAGAAACCACTTTTGATGATGATCTCACCCTGAGCCAATGTCGGCCCTATTGGCCCAAACTGATTGACCAAGTTTGGTCTAGTTTAGAAAAAAAGCAGTTAAGCGCACGTGGTGTATCGGCCAAATTAAAACTGAAGAATTTCCAAGTGCTACAGCACAGTAAGAGTTTTAAAACGTCACTGAATCATCGTGAAGACCTTGCGCAGGTGTTACAGCAATTACTGCATGAAATGCATATTTCTGAGGAAGATCAATTTCGCCTGATTGGCGTAGGGGTCTATCAATTAAGTGCGCAAAACCAAGAAGCACAACTTTCGCTGCTCTAAAAACTTCAAGAAGATCATATTTGCTTAAGATTTAGGCAGAAGAACAAAATTAAAGCAATTAGCTATTCACAAAGCCTAAAATTAGAGTACTCTATCAGCGCACTACATTATCCGTGTATGCGCTGAGATGCTGAAAATCACCTTTACTTTCAGCATGCTGTCCTGTGATTGGCGTGACGATCAAATCCGAATATTACAGGGCAACTCTGTTGTCAATCATGGAATACCCCGCTGTATGCCTTCTGTAAAATCCGCTCCAAATCCTCAAAATATTTCACAAAATCAAGAACAACGCGCTCGTAAAGCCGCATTAAGTAGCTTCATTGGTGCCGTAGTCGATTGGTACGACTTTTTACTTTATGGCATTGTTGCCGCACTCATTTTCAAAGATCAGTTTTTCCCTAGTATTGGCAACAATATGGGCACGCTTGCTGCTTTAGCCACATTTGGCGTCGGCTTCCTGTTCCGTCCATTAGGCGGCATTGTGTTTGGACATTTTGGTGACAAGCTGGGTCGTAAGAAAATGTTGGTGCTCACCGTCATCCTGATGGGCATTTCTACTGTCGGCATTGGTTTACTGCCCAATTTTTCGGCCATCGGTTGGTGGGCCCCGATCCTGCTTGTGACACTTCGAGCAATACAGGGTTTTGCGGTCGGTGGTGAATGGGGCGGCGCTGCTCTGATGGCCGTGGAAAATGCCCCGAAAGGCAAAAAAGCCTTTTACAGCAGTGGTGTACAAATTGGCTATGGCGTCGGACTTGTTCTTGCAACAGGCGCTGTGTCGTTGATTATTGCCACTTTGGGTGAAGATGCTTTTGCTGATTGGGCATGGCGAATTCCCTTTATTGCCAGTATTATCTTGCTGGCTATCGCGATGTGGATTCGACGTGATCAAGACGAATCACAAGAATTTGTCGACCATGTGGTCAAAGCTCAACAAACGCTACAAAAATTACCGATTCTGCAAGCGATTAGCCAACACCCCAAAGCCTTTTTCTACATTATTGCGCTGCGCCTGACCGAGTTACTCACCATGTATTTGGTGACGAACTTTGCACTGAATTATTCCACCGCTCAATTGGGCATGGACAAACAGTTCTTCCTCAATATCACCTTAATGGTTGGTGCAATTAGCTGCTTCAGCATTCCCCTCTTTGCGTGGCTAGCAGATCGATTTGATCATCGTAAAATGTGCGTGCTGGGTGGATTGATTGGTGCGCTTTCAGCTTTTCCCTTCTTCATGGCCCTTGATGCACAAAATACTTGGCTAATTATTGTCGGTGCAATTTTCCTTGCCAATATTGCCCATGATATGGTGGTGAGTGTACACCAGCCGATTTTCACCTCCCTGTTTGGTACCACCTATCGCTACAGTGGCGCAGGTGTCGGCTATCAAGTGGCCAGTATTATCGGTGGTGGCTTTACCCCAATGATTGCAGCAGCTTTGGTGATTTGGGGTGATGGTTCATGGCATTATGTAGCAATCTACCTTGCTGTTGGCTGTTTATTGACGGCCTTGGTTGCAGCTACAATGCCTAAAACTCAAGATTAAGTGACCTTTTTGCTTTCAGGATATTCCGCATGACCATCCAACGCCTGCATGTTTCAAAACGCTTTTCCGAAATCGCTATTTCAGGCCAATTGGTCCATTTGGCAGGTCAATTGGCAACAGACCTTGATTTAGACATCAAAGGACAAACACAGCAAACATTTGAGATCATTGATCAATTCCTTGCAGATGCCGGCACAGATAAAAGCCAAATTATGTCAGTGACCATTTATCTTAAAGATATTGAACAGGATTATGCCGCATTTAATGAAGTATGGGATGCATGGGTGTCAGACATTGAAGCATTACCCAGAACTTGTGTCGAAGCCAAATTATACGACCCGCGTGTACGGATAGAATTAACTGTCGTAGCCGTTAAGCCTGAATAACCATTAAGCCTGAATAACAATAAAAAAAGCATGTCTAAAGACATGCTTTTTGAAAAAGACTTGGCTCTTTGAATCCTTAAGATCCAATAATTTTGATCTTTTTACGTTCCAAATCTGAATATAAATGATATTTTTTCAAATCATTAACCGGTACAAATGGCGCTTGTACACGCTGCTCATTTAAGAAGTCTTCGCGTAATTGAACGTACTCAGGTACATCATCATAACGAATGACACGATAGCCTGCCAAAGCGAGCAAAGCATCTTGATATTGCGACTGCTGCATCCGTTTTAGCACCATTGGATCATCTAAAGCGACGATCGCTAAGATCTGGTGCTGTTCATCTAGGACGACAAAGTCCGCCACCATATTTCGATACTTGTTCCGCGTACGATAATATTTCGTGGTCAACAGTGCATCAAAAGATACATGCGCAAGGATCGTATGCTTAGGCAAAATTTCTTTTAAACGCGTGTAGGTTAATTGCTCATTAATGTTGAAAATAGCACGTTGTTTCAATGCGCTATCTTGTTGCTTAGAATCACCTTCTAAACTTTTCCAAGCCATTATGAGCACACAGAAGAGTAAAATACTCCCTATTACTATGTATATAGTCATCTCATAATCCTTTATATTTCTTATATTTTGGGTTTTTGACATACTTCTTATGAAGACGAAGTATACAACCAGTATTATTTTTTTAATTTCCTATTAAAAAAAATAACTCTAACTTTCACACAATACGTATTTAAACTGACAAAAAGTTGCAAACTTAAAGCGTCAAACATCACATGCCACTTCGTTCAGAGTAATAGCATCCATTGCTATATACGGATACTTTAGATCATTCGCTAAAACGACAGCAAGTGCATTTCCTCTCACTGTCAGACAATTCCGATAAGCTGTCAATTTTTGCTCGTATTTCATTAAGATAACCAACGCACAGACAGCATTGAGCTTGTAACAACATATAAAAATGCAAACTGTCTGATGCTGCCGAGCATAACATCTATAAAAAAAGACACCGAAGTGTCTTTTTTATTTAACTATTTTAAGCGCGTGATTTAGACTTTGATTTTCCTTTGGGTTTCGGACCGCCAAAAGGTTTTTTTGCATCACCCGTTTCACGCGGTGGCAGACCGGTATGCTGCGTCAAAATTTGACCGCGTTCAGGACGTTTCTTGGTATTTGAAGGACGCGATTGAGCAGCCTTCGTCCGATTGCCTTGCTCGCCTGTACGTTTTTGTGAATCACCCGCAATACTTGAGTTCTTTTTACGTGCAGATTGGTATTGACCCTCAGCACTGCCAGCCGGTTGATACGTCGGAATCAAATGCTGTTTTGAGTTACCAATCAGATCCTGACGTCCCATTTCTTTGAGCGCTTCACGTAGCAATGGCCAGTTGTTTGGATCATGGTAACGTAAGAAGGCTTTATGCAAACGACGGCGTTTTTCACCTTTCACGATATCGACATTTTCGGTATAACGCGCCACTTTAGCCAGCGGGTTTTTACCAGTGTAGTACATGGTCGTCGCAGTCGCCATTGGTGATGGATAGAAGGTTTGCACCTGATCGGCACGGAACCCATTCTTCTTCAGCCAAATCGCTAAGTTCATCATGTCATAGTCAGTCGTACCCGGATGCGCTGCAATAAAGTAAGGAATGAGATACTGCTCTTTCCCTGCTTCCTTACTGAAACGATCAAACATTTGTTTGAAACGGTCATAGGTCCCGATCCCCGGTTTCATCATCTTCGATAATGGACCTTTTTCGGTATGTTCAGGCGCAATCTTCAGGTAACCGCCCACATGGTGTGTCACCAATTCTTTGACATATTCTGGGTTTAACACCGCAAGGTCATAGCGTAAACCAGAACCGATCAGAATCTTTTTAATCCCCGGCAATGAACGCGCTTTACGGTATAACTGGGTTAAAGGTGCATGATCTGTGTGCAAGTTTTGACACACACCAGGGAATACACACGACGGCTTACGGCAGTTCTTTTCAATCTCAGGATCTTTACATGCCAAACGGTACATATTGGCCGTTGGGCCGCCTAAGTCAGAAATGATCCCAGTAAAGCCCGGTGCGGTATCACGAATTTTTTCAACTTCACGCAAAATCGATTCTTCAGAACGGTTTTGGATGATACGCCCTTCATGCTCTGTAATTGAGCAGAAGGTACAGCCGCCAAAACAGCCGCGCATAATGTTCACAGAGAACTTAATCATGTCAAAGGCAGGAAAACGCGCTTCACCATAAGCTGGATGCGGCAGACGCGCATACGGCAAGTCAAACACATAATCCATTTCTTCTGTTGTCAATGGAATCGGCGGCGCATTCAGCCAAACATCACGCTCACCATGCTTTTGCACCATCGCGCGCGCATTGCCCGGATTGGTTTCCAAATGCAAAATACGGTTGGCATGTGCATACAGTACAGGATCATTCGCCACATCTTCATAGGCAGGTAAACGAATCACCGCCAATTCACGCGGCGGCAATTTATGCTTAATGGCTTTTGATGCAGGCTGCAGCTGCACGATTTGTGTGTCGGCGTCTAAGTTATCACCTTCACGAACAATCGGATTTGCTACCGCTTCTTTTTGGAAGCCTTGATATTGCGTAACGCTGTCTTTGCCTTTTTCGATTTCACAGCCTTCAAGGTCTTCGGTCATCACATAAGGGTTAATGATCGGATCGACACGGCCAATTGCATCAACATCATTCGATGCGATTTCAACAAACTTCGCTTTTGAAGCCCGGTTATTTTTATTCACAATAAATGCGGTACCGCGGACATCCGTAATCTCTTGGATTTTTTCACCGCGGGCCAAACGATGCATGATTTCCGTGATTGAACGTTCACCATTACCATACATCAATAGGTCGGCTTTCGAGTCCATCAATACTGAACGGCGGACTTTATCTGACCAATAATCATAATGCGCAATACGGCGCAGCGAGGCTTCAATACCGCCCAATAATACAGGCACATCTGGATATGCTTCACGCACACGCTGGCAATATACCGTTGCTGCACGGTCTGGACGTTTATTCGGTTGATTATCTGGAGAATACGCATCATCCGAACGGATTTTACGGTCTGCCGTATAGCGGTTGATCATCGAATCCATATTGCCGGCTGTTACGCCCCAAGCAATATTCGGTTTACCCAATACACGGAACGCTTCTACATTGGTCCAGTCTGGCTGAGCAATAATCCCGACACGGAAACCCTGCGCTTCAAGGGTTCGACCGATGATGCCTGAACAGAATGACGGATGATCGATATACGCATCACCGCAAACCAAAATAAAGTCGCAGCTATCCCAACCGAGTTGATCCATTTCTTCGCGTGACATCGGCAAAAATGGCGCAGGGTCAAAACAAGACGCCCAATATTTGTCGTAATCAAACAACGCTTTTGGCGCAGTCTGCATAGTATAAGCAGTAGACATGGCTAGCAATTCTCGGCTGGCAGATGGAATGATCTGAAAAAAGATCAAAGAAGATGAAAGCCGATAATTTTACCATGAATTCCATTCATCATGCTTGATTATAATTTATACAACAGCTACAGAATCATTGAATTGTTTTATATAGACTTCAGATGTAATAGTGCTGTAGCACAACTATAAAACAAGATTTAAATAAATCATTTGTAACTTTGCTTTAGTTTAAATCAACCTAGAATGTGTCATGAGTTATCGCATTTTTATTCAATATTAATGCCTGCGCCTGTTGAAATTGAATGTGCATTTCAGGTAAATATTTTTCAATATAAATCTTACGCTTATCCATACTGTCTTGAGTCATCAATGGTTTTACATCAAGCAATTGACGGCGTGTCGTTTCCTGCTGATATTTCTGCCAAAACCTCAATGCTGCATTTGGATCAAAACCTGCTTTCGACATCAGATCAAGTGCAAGGACATCTGCTTCCAGTTCAAATTTTGAAACTTTAGGCAAAAAAACAGCTTGCCCAGTCACACTACTGGCCGCAGTAGCAAGCGCGCCGATACCCGCAGTTGAAGAAATCATCGCCACCTGACTAGCAAACAGCAAGGAAATCTTCTCACGATGATGATCACGCAATGCATGTGCCATTTCATGCGCCATCACAAATGCCAATTCATCTTCAGTCAGCTTTAAACTCCAGTACAAACCCGTATTAATGACAATTTTCCCACTTGGAAAACCATGTGCATTTAAATCTTTATTGAGATTCCCACTGACTTGCCAATCCCATTGACTCGAACCATGACGGTAAAACTCCGCATTTTGCTTGAGTTTATTTAAAACTTGATCCAATTTCGGATCGATGATCAAAAGTTTCTTGTCTTTCGCCTGATGAATAAATTGTTGATAGGTTCTATCTGCCTGTTTAGTTAATAACTTTTGAGGAACGATAAAAAACTGTTTACGCTCTGCGCCTGCTGTCCCTAAATTCGTGGTATTTGCACAAGCTGAAATTAAGATAAAAACCAAAGCCATCATTAAAATAGTTATATTTTTCATAATCACCTTCAGTTTAAAACTAATGATGATCTATTTATAATTCCAACTAAAATAAATGCAAAAACATTCATAAAATACACATAAACATTAAATATCAATGACTTAAAAATATAATAAATTTTAAAAATGATAACCAAAAATATTTTATTTATTATATTGTGATGCGTTTCATTATTATGAGGCACCTTTTAAAAGGCATATTAGACCAAAGTTGTATAATCATAAAAATAGTAAATTCCGCCATTTTTATAGTGTTATTTATATTAAAAAATAGATGTAAAACGAATATTAAATAATAGCTTATTCACATATTTCTATTTTAATTTATTCAATTGTATTGCTAAAAATAAACCGATCATCAAGATAACAGCAATAAAGCTCGTCAACCCAATCCAACCAGACATCTCCCAAACCAAACCACTACTGCTACCCAAAATACTGGAACCTAAGTAGTAGCAAAATAAATATAGAGATGAACCTACGGCACGGTATTGCAGGGATTGAACTGATACCCAACTACTTGCCGTGGAATGCGCTGCAAAAAAAGCAAAGGTGAATACAATCAGCCCCAAAATGACTGACCAAAATGCCGGAATGAGCATAATCAACAGCCCCAACAACATCATGATCAGCATTGCAGGTAAAACTTTTTCACGCCCAAAGCGTTTCCCCCAACTTGCAGCCCGAGGTGAACTATATATTCCTGCCAAATAAGCTATGGAAATTAGCCCAATCCAAGTTTGAGAAAGTTGATAAGGTTCTTCTAATAGGTGGTAGCTCATATAGTTAAATATAGAGACAAAACATCCCATGAGGATAAAGCCTTGAAGGAATAAAATTCTCAGCTTTGGATCTGCTAAATTTTTAACGAAAGATTCATAAAATCGGTTGAAACGAATGGGGTAAGCTTGAAAATGTTGAGATGCCGGAAGTAATAAAAAGAATGCTGTGGCTATACATAGGTTAATGATTCCAATAATCATCATGGCATTTTGCCAACTAATATAATCAATCAATACCCCGGCAATGAGACGACCACCCATTCCTCCAATCGCGGTACCCGAAATATACAGGCCCATTGCAAAGCCTATATCTTTTTGCTCAATTTCTTCACCTATATAAGTCATTGCAACTGCAGCAACACCGCTAACACTTAATCCGATCAGCACGCGATTCAATAAAAATATTTCCCAAAGTGGAAATATAGAACTAATGATTGAAAGTGACGCTGCCAAAAATAAAGCGGTGACCATCACAGGCTTACGACCGAATCGATCTGAAATCAAACCAGTGAATAGCAGCCCAATCGCTAAGGCAATGGTAGAAAAAGATAAAGGAAAGCTGCTATGTGTCGGACTGACATGAAAGAAATTCGCAAAGATGGGCATCATCGGTTGTACACAATACAACGATGAAAAAATTGCGAAGCCTGCTAAAAATAAAGAAAATAAAATGGCAAGAAATGGCCGTGTGCCATATTCAATATAAGGAGAATTTGAGGCTAAATCAGACATGAGCTTTCCAACAATGACACGGATAGTATACGCCTTTCAGTCTTTAATTTATAAATCACATGAAATGAATGATGAATTCTTTCTTTTTTTCTCACTACTTCTTTTTCTTTTCCCCGCATAAAAAAACACCCCCTGACGTATCAGGGGGTGTTTAGAATAATGAGCTGGCGATGACTTACTCTCACATGGGTAACCCCACACTACCATCAGCGCTAAGAGGTTTCACTTCTGAGTTCGGGAAGGGATCAGGTGGTTCACTCTTGCTATTGTCGCCAGCACAA
>NZ_VPAN01000014.1:0-74216 GCF_013419225.1 Acinetobacter sp. YH12097
TCATTCGAGTCTAGACAAAATGACACCAAATGAGTTTTACTATGATCAGCTACCCCAACAAAACAAGGTGGCTTAACTAGAGCGGAATATCACTTATAAATACGCTTTTAGTTGTTCAAACAAGTGGGACCACCTCTGTAGCATCAATACACTGATGCCAATGGAAGCTAAGATTTCATACTCAACCCAAACATATAGAAGCGCTAAAACAAATGGCAATAACAGCAAAAAGCTTAAACTGCCTAAAAATTTGATTTCCACTGCAAAGCGACTTTTGAGCGTGATGGGCAATAGCGCTAGATAGCGATACCCTTCTCCACCGCTCAAAGCTTTACGTTGTATCGCACACCAAAAGACATTTAAGGCAAGAAAGCCAGTCCAAAGAAACAGATTCGTGATTAATGATTTGCAATAAACCAAATCAATAATGGGCTGTACTAAAGATAAGAGCAGTCCGAATAGCATTGGCCCGAGAATTAATGTGACTAAAATAAGTAAATGCTTTTGCCGTGCAACTGCGTCTGCTGTGGTCTTGACATAAAATCTCCATCGATATTTCAAAACCGTTTTTATGATTGTTCGCTGCCCAACATATCTTTGTTTATTCATGCCGCCTGCTCATTGGACTTTAGCCGATCTAGCTCGATGATTTTTGCTGCAAGACTGTCTCTAAATACAGGATCATGGCAAGACAATAGAATCAATTTTGATTGGCTCTGCTGTAAAAGTATGCTTGTTAATTCAGCCAAGGCGTTTTGATCTAAGCCATTGCTCGGTTCATCTAAAATCAGTAAAGGTGCCGAAGTCATTAAGGCTGCAACCAATAAAAACTTTTTGGTTGTACCAAAAGACATGTCAGCAAACGGCGTGGCTAAATAGTTTTCTAATTTAAATTTTTCAATGAAGATTTGATACTGCTCATGCGCTATCCCTCGAATATCACACATTAAATTCAGAAACTCCTGCCCTTGTAAAAAATCATAAATAGGGCTTTTATCTGGCACATAGGCCACAAGTTTCTTGTATTCATTGTTATGAGGGGCATATTGCTGATCATTAATCAAAATATTGCCTGTATCAAAATCCAACATCCCAGCAATCATCGCAAGTAAGGTGGACTTCCCTACTCCATTCTCAGCAACAACAGCGACAATTCCGAATTCGCTTAACTCTAAATTTAAATTTGAAAATATACATTTTCCCGCAAAAGATTTGGACAGTTGCTGCAAACTCAAAGAAACCATCATGATGTTCCTGATTTATTATCTTAAGTTATTGATTTATTATTAATCTATCTTCACATATCTTAGATCTGAATTAAATAGATTCTTTAATAGACAAATTTATTTTTTTCAGTGTTATTAACTATCTAAATACGCCAAAATCATCTTCAACAATTCCACTTTAAGCTGCTGTTCTGTAATTAAAAAACTATTATTGCTCACATAGCGCATCATGGTAAATAAGGTACTATTAATGATCACAAAAGAGCGATGTTTCAGCGTTTCAAAGTTCCAATGTGAATAATAGCGATTAAATAAATACATCCCAACTTCAAAAAAATGCTTTTCCAAAACCTGAGAGGCATCTGAATGACTGTATTGATGCCAATGTTTTAAGATCTCAATGAAGAAGCCACGATCAGCTTTCAACATATCAAAGCCAAACTGAATACAAAGTGGGATCACCTCATAAATACTGTGCTGTTCTTGCTCCACGACTATATTTTTTAGTGCCAACCCCAATTGTTCTGATTTTCTGAGCAGTAATTCTTCTACGATTTGTTCTTTATTTTCAAAATATTGATAAATCGACCCAACGCTCACGCCAGATTTTTCCGCAATTTTGGGCGTCGTCAACTCCAGTAAGCCTTGTTCTGCAATACACAACTGCGCAGCTTGCAAAATGCTTTCCACAATCATTTTCGCGCGTTGTTGTTGTGGTCTTTTTCTCATTCTATTGCTCTCCAATGCGATAGTGTTATGCGAATTGAATGCGAATAAATATTCATATTAGTGTGGTATGCAACAATAACATTGAAGATCAAAACATGACCACTCACTTCAATACCCGACTGACTTCATTTCAGGCCACGCAGCAATCTAATCTGCTGAGTTTTCTGCTGTCTCATTTGACGGGTCAGGCTGCACAGCCGAATTACGCTCAATATCTTGCCCTCAATAAAGCTTTGCAATGTGGTGACCCACAGATGGAAAAAGTGCTCACGTGGATGATGCAGAACCCTAAGCAGCATCGTGAATATTTTGAAATCGCTTTATTTAAAGGCGTAGAGCAACTTCCCTTTTCTATTCCCGAACTCGAACATTTTTTTAAGCATGTTGAACAAATACCGCCCTGGCTAGAGCCAGAAAAAATACAGCAAGCCCTTGAGTTCACCCATCGGCTAGGGATTAATAATGGCTTTATTTTGCGCGATCTTTCACTTATGGTCGGTTATCTTTTCCCCGGTTTCAATCAGCCGCTCATGCTGACCGGTGCTTTAAATAAACAAGCCGGTACACGGCTGGCTGAAACTACCAAATGGTGGGTAGATATCACTGAAGAACGCGGACTCGAACGTTTGCATGCGGGATTTACATCGACGATTTATGTGCGTTTTATTCACGCTTTGGTACGGCATCAACTCCAAAAAGGCAAAGACTGGGATTTTGCAACGTGGGGGGCGCCGATGAATCAATTTGACTTGGCGATGACCAATCTTGCCTTTAGCAGTGTGGTACTTTTGGGCATTCGCGCTTTAGGAATTTTTCCATCAAAACAAGAAACTGAAAGCTTTTTACATTTTTGGCGTTATGTGGGCTGGTTAATGGGTATTGATGAAAAATGGTTAATTGAAAAAGAATCAGATGGTTGGAAACTGCTGTATTGGATGCAATTTGTACACCCCCAATCCGATGCAAGCAGCATGGCTCTCGGCGCCAGTCTCTCTAAAGAACCCTTTGAACGACAATACAAATACCTCCGACCATTTCAGCAAAAACTGGCTTATCGACAACATCTGGAGCTGATAAAATTTTTTATTGGCAAAAAACGCATGCATAAATTAGGGCTCAAACCCCAGTCCGCCGCATGGTTTGCCTATTATTTATTGGCTAGAAATCTCGTCCTATATTCAGGTGCTAAGCATGTTCCGAGTTTAAATCAAAAATTACAGCAAAAAGGCCGTGCGATTCAAAAACTCGGTTTAGCACTGTATCAAAGTAAGGCCAAACAACTGGCGAGTATGCACCAATAAAAAAAGCAGAGCGATCGCTCTGCTTTTTAGATGACAAATATCAAGATTTAGAATTTCATCGAAATACGTGCCCAATAATTGCGACCGATATTATTAAACTGTTGATCGGTCGCTAAACCTGTCCCTGCATCACCTAGTTTATTTAGATGTTCGGTATAGGTTTTATTCAGGAGATTATCCACACCGATAGATACATCTACACCCTCATTAATATGATAAGTACCATTTAAAGACAGTGTGCCAAAACCTGCACTTTCTTTCAGGTCATAACCCACGATATTGCCTTGGTACGCACTGATACGATTTTGTCCATCAACCACACGCCAAAACGCTCCCAAAGTATAATTATCTTGGATATAACGTAGGTTGATACGTGTTTCTAAAGGTGAAATTTGTGGTAATGGCTTGCCATCTGTGGTGTTTTTTCCCCACGCATACATTGCGCTGACATCGGCTTGAATATGATCGTTAAATTGATAGCCAATCCCCGCTTCAGCTCCCGCAATAGTCGCATCGACATTTTTCGCACCCGCGCTAAAGGTTGAACCATGATCATGCTCACCTGTATTTGGATGATCGTGATAACTCATCAAAATAAAGTCTTGAATCAGTCCCGCATAGGCAGACGCCCATGAACTGAATGCGCCATGTTCATGTTGATAGCCCACATCTAACTGCAAGGTTTTTTCAGTCTCGACGCCATTAAAGGTGTTTGTTGTGCCTGCATTACCGTGTTTAGGGCTAAATAATTCCCAATAATCTGGCATGCGTTCCACATAGCCTAGACCGATATAGGTTTTACCATTGTCATGTTCAGGGTGTTTATTTTCAAAACGAATAAAAGCACTTGGCAATGTTTCATTCAGCTCCGTGTTATAGCCACTCGCTTTCGAAGCGGCACGCTCATCTTTCACTTGCACTTGATCAAGACGAAGACCTGAAACCAATTTATTGTTGTCACTCAATTGATAACTGACTTCTCCAAAACCGCCATAGGACTGAAACTTCATATCTGTTTCACGTGCTTTGTCTTTATAGCTATTGCGCATCCCTTTGCGAATACTATGTTCATTGTTCTGTGTGTCAATGCCTGTGACAAAGTCAATCTTATCCCATTCATGTGTCACAGCCATACGTGCATTTAATGTTCTGCGAGCAACATTCGATGCCATTGGCATATTCATCATGCCACTTGGTTGAAACTCACGTAAGCTGAAGTTATCCATGACATGATCATTAAAACTATAGTTGACCTGTGCTTCGATTTTTTTAATCACCTCCGTGACATTCTTTTTCTCGACACGAAGGCCTAAGCTTTCACGGGCAAATTGCGAACCATCCATTGAACGGCCTGCGTATACCGCCTCACCATCGGCTTTACCTCCAGTAAGTTCTACCCATGTATCTTCGTTTGGCGTCCAACCGAGTGCCAAATCTGTATTCCAACGCTCCCAGTCTGACGGCACAGTATTACCATCTCCATCTTGGTAGCTGTCTGCAACAGACCGGCTAGCATTTAAACGGACATATTTATGTTCATCCCCCACGGCCGCTTCGACATTATGATCTAAACGACCATAAGAACCGATCATCACACTGGCTTGACCACGGTAGTTTTTATCAGCATCCAACTGTTCAGGTTTACGTTCAAACAAGACTGTTGCAGCAGAACCTGTATTGGCATATTGAACCGTTTGAGGTCCTTTAATTACTGAAATTCGATCATAACTTTCAGGGGAAATATAAGAAGTTGGTGCATCCATACGACTCGGACACGCCCCTAGATTTTCTGTGCCATCGGTCAAAATTTTAATGCGTGAACCAAACATGCCACGGAAGGTTGGATCTGCATTGGTTCCCCCATTTTTAATAGCACTAAAACCTACAATACTTTTTAAATAATCGGCCCCATCACTGGCAGGTATCGGTTGAATCGGCTGTTTGGGATTGGCACGAACAATCAGGCCATTGGCATCATTCCCCTGATGTGATGTCACCACAATCGGTGCCAAAGTCTGTACCGCATTGGTTTCCGTCATCTCTACGGACATCTCGTCAGCCATCACAGAAGTTGAATAGCAGGCAACACAAATTGCAGCCGCAAGAGGCTGTAGAAAAAATTTAGGCTGAGCCATGTTTATCTCACAAAATACATAAATAAAGGCGTACCTGAGTCCTCAACGACCCAAGTTAAAAAAAACGTCGGATTTATGCAGCGAGTGGTGGGGCTCGACCTTGCGGAAGTAAAAAGAGTTGTTGAAGAACAAACCAGACATGCTTGAAAGCTTTTTGAAAAGCAATTAAACGAACTTGAATTCGATCAAGCACTTCTTTTACATCAAGTTCAGGGGGCAAAACCAAATTGCCATAGACTGTACAATACTGACATTGATGACTGGCATCATGTTCATGGCCAGTATGATCGACTTGAACTTGCTCAGCGTGAGCGGAAGATGAATGGTGTGAATGTGCGGTATGTTCAGCATGAACATTGGGAAGTAAAAGTGCACGCGTAATGGTTTCGCAGACCGGAGCAACTTGATATTGCTTGGGCAACAATGGCTGTAAAAAAACAGCAATCTGCAAAAAAACGGCTGCAAAGGACAGCAGCACTCCACTACGAAACAATACAGGCAAACCCTAACATTTGTCTGCCCCAAGTATAACAAAGCCCAATCAAAATTGGGCTTGTCTTAGGTATTTTTTAACCGCGATCAATTAACGTTTAACTGCGACTTTATCTTTTTGGCGTTGGCGAACCAATTTTTCCACTTTGTCACGTGCACGTTGACGTTTCAAAGGTGAAAGATAGTCGACGAACAACTTACCATTTAAGTGATCCATTTCATGTTGGATACAAACTGCGAGAAGTCCGTCCGCTTCCACTTCAAATGATTGACCTTCAAGGTTAATTGCCTGAATTTTTACACGTGACGGGCGCTCAACTTTATCGTATATTTGAGGCACTGATAAACAGCCTTCTTCATAGGGCTGCGTCTCTTGCGTCAATGGCGTAATTTTGGGGTTAATAAACACCATGGGTTGATCTTTTTCTTCAGATAAATCCATGACTATCAGCTGAATATGGTGATCTACCTGTGTTGCTGCCAGGCCAATTCCCGGTGCTTCATACATAGTTTCAAACATGTCGGCTGCTAACTGACGAATTTCATCAGTAACTTCTTCGACTGGTTTTGCAATGGTACGAAGACGGGGATCGGGGAAACTTAAAATAGGTAATAAGGCCATACGACGTCCTCACTTATGCCATTGATCAAAAAACAAAATGAAGGAATGCTTCATCAAAAAATTGTGTGTAATATCGTTATTATAACGCAGTTGCATACATAATTTTAGGAATTATGATAATGAAAAAGGTTTTGAAGGGCATGCCAACTTTTAGTGCCTTGGGGTTTAAAAAACAATTATTGGCACTTACAGTCTGTGTAAGTGTGGGGATGGGAATGGTCAGTGTTGCAGAAGCTGCCCCTGCTCGTAACATCAATCCACCATCATTGAAGGCAGGTGCGCCTCAAGTTTATGTGGTGAAAAAAGGTGATACGTTATGGGATATTTCCAAGCGTTTCTTAAAAAATCCTGTGCGCTGGCCTGAAATCTGGGCGAGCAATAAACACGTGAAAAATCCGCACTGGATTTTCCCAGGTGACCGCCTATTAATGTGTACTTACAATGGCCGCCCAATCATCGGTAAGGATGAAGGTGATGGCTGTGAAGGCATTATTCGTCGCTATACCGGTGGCACTAAACTTCAACCACAAGTTCGTGTTGAATCCCTCAACAGTGCGATTCCGGTTATTCCATTGGAATATATTAAGCAATGGCTTGAGCGCAGCATGATTGTTGCCGCTGATTCTGTTGAAGGCACACCTTACATTTTAGGTACAGCTGATCAACGTGTATTGGCAGCCAAAGGCCAAACAGTTTATGCACGCGGCCAAGGCATGCAAGTCGGTCAACGATATGCTGTTTACCGTGAAGGCGAACCGTACATCTTTACCGATGCAAACGGCAAAAAATACAACGCAGGTTTAGAACTGACTCAAGTCGCTTCAGGTGTTGCCGTTCGTGGTGAAAATGACATTACCACTTTAGAACTGACCGATACTTATAATGCCGAAGTTCGTCGTGGCGATCGTGTTCTTCCTGAATATGACCCAATGCTGCCAACACTGTTCTATCCAACCAATGCTGAAAATGTCACTGCTGGCGGTAGTATTGTTCGTGTCATGGGCTCGATTGGTACTGCAGCGGTTCACAGTGTTGTGACGATCGACCGTGGTAGCTTGCAAGGCGTTCAATCTGGTCAAGTCTTTAGCGTGAACCAAAAAGGTGAAATCGTGACTGATCCGAAAACCAAAGAACGTGTTCAACTTCCAGGACAACGTATTGGCAACATCATGGTATTCAAAACGTTTGATAACTTAAGCTATGCTTATGTACTTGAGAGCGAATTACCAATCAAAGTGGGTGCAACGATTCAGCCACCACTGATGGATGACTAAGACCAAATCCATAAAAATGAGGCTGTATTCAGCCTCATTTTTTATTATCCAACAACGATATCACTAATAATTTTAACCCATAAAAAGAAGACATATTCAAAGGTCTCATTATGCTCAACTCATTGACTGACTTGCATTTAGATTACATTCGCCTGTGGTTTGTGGTGCAACACTCACTTCGTAGTTTCTATAAAATTCAGCAGCACTATCCTGCCCTACACTACGCCCTTAAGCCTAATCAAATCACCACATGGCAAAAATTAGGACTGCATAAAAATCATTTAAAGCGCTTTGAGGAATTTCACAGCCCAAGTGGACAGCTTAGCTTTGAAAAATGTCTCAAGGATATTGAACAATACAGTGACTTTGTACTGATTCCTGAAGACCTAAACTATCCACAACAGCTTTTACCTTATAGCGACAAGCCGCCGATTCTATTTGGGCAAGGTAATACCCAAGCCTTGATGCAACCCCAAATTGCGATTGTTGGTAGCCGCAAACCCAGTCCCCAAGGTCGACAAATTGCCTATGATTTTGCTTATTATCTGAGTGAGCAAGGGTTCTATATTAATAGCGGTTTAGCACAAGGAATTGATGAAGCGGCACATCGCGCTGCCATACAACACCACAGAACCATTGCCGTGATGGGTACAGGTTTAGATCAAACTTATCCGACCGCACATCAGCGTTTAAGACAAGAGATCATCCAACATGGTGGGACCGTAATCAGTGAGTTTCTTCCACACACTCCACCCCTGCAACACCATTTTCCACATCGAAATCGTATCGTCAGTGGGCTCAGCCTTGGTGTCATCGTGGCGGAGGCGGCATTAAAAAGTGGTTCACTTATCACAGCTCAACGCGCTGCCGAACAAGGCAAATCTATTTTTGCCATCCCAGGCCATATTTATAGTGAGTCACATCAAGGTTGCCATCAACTCATACGCGAAGGTGCAATTTTGATTGATCATCCACAACAGGTCATTGAAGACTTGGCATTGGCTACACAATGGCAATCGCAGGCTGCCGAAACCTTAACAAACACCGAAATAGCGACACCCAAAACAGCAACACCGGACACCCCTCCACCCGAACCTATCCCAGAACATTTAATTGCGCTGTATCGGCAGCTTGATTGGGTCGGCCAAAGCCTTGATCAATTGTCCATTCAACTCAAAATTGATACCGCGACATTGACCAGTCAACTGATGGAATTAGAGTTAATGGGCTATGCCACACAACAAGCCGGACACTACTTACGTTGTCGAATGGGTAAATTAGGTTCACAATAGTCCTTTGTCGAATCAGATAAGGTCTATAGAAATGATTACCACCTCTGTTGCAGAAGCAGCTTCCTGTCTTAAAAAAGGTCAGGTTCTCGCATATCCTACAGAGGCTGTTTGGGGATTGGGCTGTGATCCCTACAATGAGCAAGCCTTTCTCGAAATTTTGCACTTAAAACAACGTCCCATTGAAAAAGGTGTGATTTTATTGGCGGCCAATGTCGCTCAAGTTGAACACCTGCTCCAAGGCTTAACAGAAGATATGCGTCAGCAGGTCATTGCGACATGGACCAACCGTAAACCCAATGAACGTGCAACTACATGGTTATTACCGGCTGGCGACCATATTCCAACATGGATTAAAGGCAATCATCCAAAAGTCGCAGTCCGTGTGACTACTCACTCTTTATGTGTGGCTTTATGCCAAGCTTTTAATGGCTTTATTGTGTCTACTAGTGCCAATCCTGCAGGATTAACCCCTGCACGGTCCTTACAAGAAGCCAATCAGTATTTTGCCAATGAACTAAATTACTTAAATGGTGATCTCGGCCTAAGCCAAGAACCAAGCAAAATTATTGATGCTGAAACAGGTGAAATCATCCGCGCATAAGCTCGGATGCCTGTCTATACCTGCCTTTTAGAAAATACAAACAAAAAAAAGCTCAGCCATATAGGGATGGCTGAGCATAAAAAAGGATGTGTATAAAATCACATCCAGAGGGTCTTGCAATCTCTGGGTAAATATCAAGTAATTATTAAGAATTACTTCCTCATTTACGATGAAAGTATTATGTAATATTTTTTTAAATTTAACAAATATATTTTTTATATAAATAAAACTACTGATAAGCACTTTATTTCTGATTTTATAACTACTTAGTCAAAATATGTATCTATTTTTGATTGATTTTTAAGACGATAATTTGTTTTTTTAATTCAGTTTTACACTCAAAAATCCATTTTCAAAAGATTTGCTCTATAAAAAATAAGTTTGTTTGCTTGTTTTTTAATCAGCACTTCTCGTAAATTTTCAACTTTTTTACTAGATTTACTTACGCTGCGCCAAGATCACCCCAGTAATCGCCATCACTGTGCCAACAGTATGATAAATCATCCACTGCTCAGCCAACCAGAAATAAGCAATGATCGCGGTAAATACCGGCATTAAATTCATAAAAATACTGGTGCGATTCGGCCCGAGATGTTGCACAGCCAACATCCATACCAACGGTGCAATCAATGATGGAAAAATTGCCGCATAAAATACACTTGGCGCATTCGCAGGATTAATCGCGTCAATGCCTAAATACAACACGAATGGCAAGTGATATAAAACGGCAAAGAAAATTTGTACATATAAACTCAACAGTAGCGGAAGTTTCAATTGCCATTTTTTTAAAAACACCCCATAAAAGGCATAGAAAAACACTGCGAAGATCATGAGGATATCGCCGAAATGTCCGCCCATATTCAGTAATTGACTGAAATCTCCTTGCGCAATGACAAACAATAGCCCCGTAAATGAAATCGCACAGCCCAAGATGGCATAGCGATTAGGCACATCTTTCAGTATGAAAAATGCAACGGCAATCGTAAAAACAGGGATAAAGGCATTGATGATGCCCATATTGGTCGCCGTCGTATAATGCGCAGCGGTATAGCCCAAGCCTTGATATAACACCATGCCAAAAGCACTCAGCACAGCCAATTGCTGCCAATGCTGCCCGATAAGCTGTCTTTGCTGCCAAACGGTTTTGAGCATAAAGGGGGTTAGGATCAAAAATGCAATAAACCATCGATAAAAACTGATACTGACTGGTGAAATATAATCAGTTACATAGCGGGTGACGGTAATATTTAACGACCATATAAATACTGCGATCAGAGGCAAACAAATTGCAAATTTCGCCCAACGCGCTTGAAGCAACATGTCTGACTCCTCAATATATCGTGCAAAGATTGGTCTAGGTATTTTGAGTGATGTCTGTTTTAATTGAAATACATGATTTCAGACATTTATATTGTAGTTCAGACATCGACACCTAGGCATATATGACATCAGCACCGATTGAACAACAAATCGAGCTTTTTGAAGCGCACTACACCACATTAGATACGGTCTATCCGCACAGTTGTCTTTGGGGTGATTTTAATTTTTGTCTCGATGGTATTTTCGAATATGAGATACAAGGGCAACACCATCTCTCACCTGCCAGTTATGGGGTGTGGATTCCCCCACATACAGAACATTGCTCAGTCGCGATTGATGAGCAACCTATTCATTATGTGGCAATCCGACTGGCACCTGATCTCTGCATAAATTTCCCCAAGCAGACGGAAGTATTTAGCATCCAGCCTTTCTTTCGTTTGTTGGTACAAGAAATTTTGGCCTTTCCTACAGAGCAACATACCACACCACCCTATCGACACCTACTACAGGTCTTATTCGACCAGTTAAAAACTGCACCCAAACATCAACATTATTTACCGCAAAGCCATGATGCGGTGTTAAAGCCGATCTTGGCGCAGCTTGCAGATGTAGATCATTTTAGTTTGAGCCTACAACGATGCTTATCCAATGTCGGTTTGAGTGGGCGTCAGTTACTGCGGCTGAGTCAGAACGAACTGCAAATGAGCCTTTCTGAATGGCGAAACCGTGCAAAAATTATTTATGCCATTCAACAACTCCGTGCTGGTCAGTCTATTAAAGCTCTCAGCTATGAATTGGGCTATCAACACAGCTCAAGCTTTATTGAGTTTTTTAAACGCTATACAGGAAAAACCCCAAACCAACACCGTGCCACTAGTTAAATGCCAAGCACTCAAGCAAGCCTCAGCTCGAATTCTGCAAACTACTACAAAAATTATGCGAAAAGCCTATCGATAAAAGCTTGCTGTTCACCAGATTTCCCTTTAAAACAAGGATGAAAGGCACAACTTCAATTAGGAACGAATATGTCAGCTTCAGTTTACGATATCCCGGTAAAAACCATCCAAGGTGATGACACCACACTCAATCAATACCAAGGCAAGGTTTTATTATTGGTCAATGTGGCCTCTAAATGTGGGCTAACACCGCAATATGAAGGCCTAAAAAAACTCTATACAGAGAAGAAATCACAAGGTTTTGAAGTCTTAGGTTTTCCTGCCAATAACTTTTTAGAACAAGAACCTGGTTCTGAAGCTGAAATTCAAGAATTTTGCTCAATCAACTACAAGGTTGATTTCCCACTTTTTGCAAAAATTTCTGTGGCAGGCGCGGATAAACACCCACTTTATCAAACCTTAACCCAAGCCATCCCTGAACGCATTGGTGAAGGCCCATGGTGGGATGATTTAGTTGAATACGGTTTAACTCCAAATCCTAAGCCTGAAGTTTTATGGAATTTTGAAAAATTCCTCGTGAATAAACAAGGCGAAGTTGTGGCTCGATTTGCGCCTGATATCAAGGCAGATGATGCACGTATTGTCGATGCCATCAACGCTGAGTTAGCCAAATAATTCGACAATATCTCAATATCTCAATATCTCAATATCTCAATATCTCAATATCTCAATATCTCAATATCTCAGTTAAGATTATTATGATTTTAACTGAGATTGATCATTTTAAATTATCATATATTGATAATTTACACATTTTATCCATTGTTTTAATATTTCACATACACATTGTTCAAAGCTTCCCTGTAAATACTCATTATGATGAGTCTTATCAATTCACATCCAGCAGTAAACAGGTGAACTTATGAATACATTAATGAAAGCTATCGTTTTATCTATTTCGACAGCACTTGTTGCTGCTCCAGCAATGGCTGCACCGCAAAATAGCCAACAATATGCACCTGCGCATAACCAAAATACGATAGCTCAATAACACACTAAACAAAAACACACCGGTAAAAAACCAAAGTCAGAACAAGAAAAAAGCTGTAAATCCTTCACATGATTGGCGTTCTGGACAAAAAGTACCTTCTGAATACCGTGGTCATAGCTACAAAGTAGACCACATTAAATACAAAAAATTATCTAAACCAGGCAAAAACCAACAATGGATTAAAGTGAATGGCGACTACATTTTAATGAATGCCGTCAGCCACGCCATTATCAAAATCATTGCGGGTTAAACCCACCAAAACATCAAAAGAGGGCAAATGCCCTCTTTTTTTTTGTTCAAGCGATTATTTTGTTATTGCTTTGCAACAATCTATTTTTAATCCACATTCTGCCCCTATATTCAAAGCATAGACTTAACACATAGTGATGATTGAATGAAAAAGCTAGTGCAGAATGCCCTTCTCCCTTTTGCCATTTTTAGTGGTGTTTTGGTGCTGATTGGCTGTGAACCTGCCACAGCACCGCAACAGGAACAAGAAATCGCAGCAGAAAATGATCGCCCTGCAACAACATCAACAAACGAAGATCAATCTGCGACACAAAGTCAGGCAACCGATCAAAGCCAATTAAAAAGCGGCAATATGTTTTATATCGTTCGCGATGTGGCGGATATGCAACTTAAAGCCGGCAATTATGTTGAACAACTCAAACAAACGCAGGTCGATTTAGAAGCCGCAGTCAGCAACCAAGATCATCTCCAATTACAAAAAGCTGCAACCCAGCTGCAACAGCAGCTCAAAGGTTTTAATCAAGCTTTGAATGATTTAAATCTAAAAAGCACTGAGATTAATGATATTCGCAGCAATTTACAGGCAGCGAATCAGCAAGTGTTGGCCTCACCTTTTCTCAATGGACAAGTCGATTTAAGCAAAGTTGATTTTCAGAAAATTCAAAATCAAATGGGCAATATTCAAGCTGAAATGCTGAAATTGGCAGGTATGTTGATCCAAGATCAAGCTGGAAAAAGCTCATCTACTGCACCCACTGAAACTGAATAAATAGCGAAATCTAGCATTTCCATTGCATTCCACCTGTTTTAAATCAAAAAAGCGTTAGACCTTGAGCTAACGCTTTTTTTCTTACAGTTCCGCTATAGAACACGAGTGTTTTTCCTTTTAGATTAATGCTTAATAACAAAGCCAATGATGGAACAGTTATGTCAAACTCTGTGATTTATAACATTACACCCATTACCTTTCGTTTAGATTTAAAAGATCCTTTCTTATTTACTGCTCATCATGTTGATCATTTTCCTGCTGCGAATGCAGACATGGGGCCAAAAACAGCCGCCGAGAAAGATGAATTCAATATGTACTATGACGATGTGGTTCCAGGTTTTCCAGAACATCCACACACTGGCTTTGAAACCATTACCTTGGTCGAACAAGGCTATGTCGATCACTTTGACTCATTAGGCAATGGCGGACGCTATGCTGCTGGCGATGTGCAATGGCTGTCCACAGGCAATGGGGTCGAACACTGTGAAATGTTCCCCCTACTGCATGAAGATAAAGCCAATCCTTTTGAACTTTTCCAAATTTGGTTTAATTCATCGGCTGAACAGAAAACCCATGATGCCGACTATAAAATGTTTTGGCGTGAAGAAATTCCTCATGTCTTTGAAAGTGATAATGAAGGAAAAAAATCGGATATCCGCGTGATTTCGGGGCAGTTCAAATCCACCGATGCCATTTCCCGACCGCCACACTCATGGGCGGCTGCCGCAGAAAATAAGGTCAATATTTATTTAATCACCATGAAAGCAGGTGCAGAATTGGTGATTCCCGCAACAACAAGTAGCTCAAACCGTTTTGCTTATTTTTATCAGGGCAATACATTAGAAATAGAAGGTCAAACCATTCAGATGAAGCATTTGGTTGAACTCCAATCAGATGCCGACGTCCATCTCAAAGCAGGTGGATTAGAAGCCCGGATTCTTTGGTTAGAAGGTGAACCGATTAATGAACCCGTGGCGATGCGCGGTCCATTTGTGCTCAATACCACTGAAGAACTCGATGCGGCTTTTAAACGCTATCGTGAAACCCATTTTGGAGATTGGCCTTGGCCGACGCCAGCACCGGTCTTCAAACGTGATCAAGCTCGATTCGCCAGTTATGACGGCGGTAAACGTGTAGAGCACCCAGAACAGGAAAACTCACAAGCGTCTTAAAGTTCAATTAGTTGGATTGAGCAAATTCATAGGTATTACAGTTTTTATCTTGTCCAAGTGCGCGTTGAACATCTTGTTTAAAGCGTGCTTGGGCAAAGGTATATTGCTTCGGTAAAAATAAGGTAATACGTGTCGTCTGTGGATCTAAACTTTCGACCAACATTTTATGCAAATACGCACCATGTTCAGTCCGTGCCATCAATGTCCCCTGCTCCAAATGCTCTTCTAAACGATTATCAGTATAGACGTAGCGATTGTTCGCGGTAAACGCAACACAGTGATTATAGGCTTGGCGCAGATTTCGAAAGGCGGTCAAATATGGGATCTCAAGCTCCGTACTGATGCCATTATCAAACGATTCAGCGACAAGTGCAGCTTCAGTCGGAAGATTGGGTGTCGTGACGTATTGGCTTTGACATGCTAGGAGTAAACTACAACAAAGACACAGCGATAAACTGGTAAAAAATTTGAGCATACAGACCTTTGTAACTTGTTCTTATTTATTTTGCAGCGATTGTAGCAAAACTGCGTTGCTGATTTAATACTCTATTATTCATTCCATGCTTTCATTGCAGACACCATGCAGCTGATTATTTTTACAGGCGTTCAAGCCTCTGGCAAATCAACCTTTTACATGTTGAATTTATATCATAGCCATTTACGCATTAATTTGGATATGTTGAAAACCCGACATCGGGAAAATATGATCTTTGAAGCTGGTTTGGCATCCAAAACCAAAATGGTGATTGATAATACCAACCCAGATCGGGAGGCTCGTGCTCGCTATATCCAACGCGCAGTTGATGCAGGTTTTGAAGTGATTGCTTATTATTTTGAAACCGATTTGGACAGTACCTTAAAGCGTAACAGTTTTCGTGAAGGCAAAGCCCATATTCCAGAAGTTGGCGTGCGTACGACCTATCGAAAGCTTCAAATCCCGTCACAAGATGAAGGCTTTGATCACATTTTTAAAATTAAAATTATCAGTCACGGCGAGTTTTCAATTTTACCCATTCATGAATAAGGACCATTAACCTGCTTTTTGGCTATCTTGCCATTTTTTAAAAGCCGATTGCATGGCCTGACGTTCATATGGTTTCACTAAACGACTTTCTAATGAAGCAAAATCACCTTTATAAGCAGCAGCAACCATCGATTTTGCCAGTTCTTGAATACTCACGCGCCCACGGTGTTCATATTGCAGGACTTCTTCATGAGTGAGTTCAACATCCCAACATGACACTACAGAACTGAGATCAACCGCAATGCTCAAGTAATATTGATCAAAGTCTTGATAAAGTTCCCAAAAATGCGGCTCATAGGTAATAAGGTTCATGGTGCAATACTAGCTGATTGAATTTAATCACTATAAAGATAATATTGAATAAAATATATTCAACTTTAGGTGATAGATATAAAGCCTGAGCTGAAAAAATTAGGGGAAAATTTTGATAAGAGATTTGATGTGAATATTATGGAGAATAGAAATTTCTCAATTATTCATTACAAATAAATCACTTCAAATTCATCAAAGACAATCAAATGAAATTTACTTACCAGTTATGTTCTTTGAACTCAATATTTGGGCAATATTGTTGTATTATCTTTTCTACGTCATTATTAATTTGGTGTAAGGGCAAAATAATCCCTATACACATACCGAAGAAAACAATTAAATGAGTTTGCGTTTTCTCAATATTTGATACCAAACTCCATGAAAAAATTTGAGTGTAATACTCAGTACTTTCGATAAGATTTTTCTCTGTAATCTCAATTTCTTTATCCCCAATGAAAATTTTCGAATTTTCAGCCATATGATCGATATATCGTATCTTAAACATATTTTGAAAAAGAGAGTTTACTTTGGGCAATAATCCTAATAAAAGAGCGACTAAAACAATCAAGTAATTCAAAAGTGAAGAATCATTTTTGAAGAAAATAAAAATAAAGAGACCGACAATTAATAGTATAAAAAATTTAAACACTAATCTGAGAAACTTAACTTCGAATTTGTCATATACAACAGGATTCATCAGATTTTCATTTAGCACCTGAAATACATAAAAATCTTCATTGGTTGTTTTAATGTTGAGTTTCATTTTATTTTTTATATCAAGATTTATTTGCTAAATATTATATCCATCTCGATTTAAGTTGTATATTTGAACATAAAAAAACCACCCTTTCGGGTGGCTCTTTCAATCTCGAACAGCGTCTTATTGAGCGCGGTTTTTGATTTTGCGGATGGTTTCCAACTGAGCAGCAGTTTCTGCAAGAGCAGCCAAAGCAGCAGCTGAGTCCAAGTCGCTCTTTTGATTTGCTAACAATTGTTCAGCTTGTTTACGAGCTTCAATAATTGCTGCTTCATCAAGGTTGTCAGCACGTACTGCAGTATCTGCAAGTACAGTAACAACGTGCGGTTGAACTTCTAGTACACCACCTGATACATAGATTAATTCTTCTGTACCATTTTCAAGCAGAACGCGGATTGCGCCCGGCTTGAGCAAAGTTACTAGTGGCGCATGGCCAGGCATAATACCCAACTCACCACCAGCACCTTTAGCAATTAGCATAGTTACAGTGCCAGAGTACAAAGACTCTTTAACACTTACAACGTCACATTGCATAGTTGACATGAGAATCTCCTAAATTAGGTAACTAATTAAAGTTTCTCAGCTTTAGCAATAACTTCGTCAATACCACCAACCATGTAGAACGCTTGTTCTGGAATGTGGTCGTATTCACCAGCTAGAAGACCTTTAAAGCCACGAATTGTTTCTTTAAGCGGTACAAGTTTACCAGGAGCACCAGTAAACACTTCAGCTACGTGGAACGGTTGAGAGAAGAAACGTTGGATCTTACGTGCACGGTATACAGTAAGTTTGTCTTCTTCTGCCAATTCGTCCATACCAAGAATTGCGATAATGTCTTTCAATTCTTTGTAACGTTGAAGAACGTTTTGAACTGAACGAGCGATTTCGTAATGCTCAGTACCCACTACAAGTGGATCTAACTGACGTGAAGTAGAGTCAAGTGGATCGATCGCTGGGTAAATACCAGAAGATGCGATGTCACGGCTCAATACAACAGTCGCGTCCAAGTGAGCGAAGGTAGTAGCAGGCGATGGATCTGTTAAGTCATCGGCAGGTACGTATACCGCTTGGATTGACGTAATAGAACCAGACTTAGTAGACGTAATACGTTCTTGAAGAACACCCATCTCTTCTGCAAGAGTCGGTTGGTAACCTACTGCAGATGGCATACGACCTAGAAGTGCTGATACTTCAGTACCCGCTAGTGTATAACGATAGATGTTGTCGACGAACAATAGAACGTCACGGCCTTTACCGTTTTCGTCTTTTTCGTCACGGAAGTACTCAGCCATAGTCAAACCAGTCAACGCTACGCGTAAACGGTTACCTGGTGGCTCATTCATCTGACCGTAGACCATTGCTACTTTGTCTAGAACGTTAGAGTCTTTCATTTCGTGATAGAAGTCGTTACCTTCACGAGTACGTTCACCAACACCAGCAAACACAGATAAACCTGAGTGAGCTTTCGCGATGTTGTTGATCAACTCCATCATGTTTACAGTTTTACCAACACCGGCACCACCGAACAGACCAACTTTACCACCTTTAGCGAACGGGCAAAGTAAGTCAATTACTTTAATACCAGTTTCTAAAAGGTCAGTAGAAGCCGCTTGTTCTGCATAAGAAGGCGCTTGACGGTGAATTGGTAAACGAGCTTCAGTACCAACAGGACCAGCTTCGTCGATAGGGCGACCAAGAACGTCCATGATACGACCTAAACATGCAGTACCTACAGGTACAGAGATAGGCGCGCCAGTGTTAGTTACAGTAAGACCACGCTTAAGGCCTTCAGTAGAACCCATTGCAATAGTACGAACTACGCCATCACCAAGTTGCTGCTGAACTTCTAATGTAGTTTCAGTACCATCAACATGGAGAGCGTCATAGATCTTAGGAACGCTGTTACGTTCAAACTCGACGTCGATAACCGCGCCGATGATCTGAATGATACGACCGCTACTCATTGCTGTCTCCTCAATTCAAACTAATAATGTTAAACGGCAGCGGCACCACCAACGATCTCAGAGATTTCCTGAGTAATCGCGGCTTGACGCAGCTTGTTATAAATAAGTTGTAGGCTCTTGATCAATTCACCCGCGTTATCAGTTGCAGCTTTCATTGCAACCATACGAGCAGACTGTTCACATGCGATGTTTTCAATCACACCTTGATAAACCATAGACTCAATGTAACGAACCAATAAACCATTTAAAAGCTCTTCAGCTTCTGGTTCATAGATATAGTCCCAACCGTATTGACGGTTTAGACCTTCGCTTTCCTCAGCAGCTGCTAAAGGAACAAGCTGTTCGATTTTTTGGTTTTGAGTCATGGCGTTGACAAAGCCGTTTGACACCAGATAAATACGATCTAACTCGCCTTTATCAAACGCGTCTAACATCACCTGTACAGAACCAGTTAACTGTTCAAGACTCGGAGCATCACCTACGTTTGTAGTTGCACCAAGAACTTTACCGCCGTAGTTTTTAAAAAACGAAACCGCTTTTTGACCAATTAAAGCAAATTGAACTTCAATTGACTGCTCTTGTTGCTGTTGCACGTGTTTTACCACTTTTTTGAACAAGTTAATGTTCAAACCACCAGCAAGGCCACGATCTGAAGAAACAATGATATAGCCAACGCGCTTTACAGGACGTTCAACCATATAACGGTGTTTGTATTCAGGGTTCGCTTGTACCAAATGAGCAATTACACGGTGCATATTTTCGGCATACGGACGGCCTTGAGCCATGCGCTCTTGCGCACGACGCATCTTAGAAGCTGCTACCATCTGCATCGCGCGAGTAATTTTCTGCGTGCTTTTGATACTAGCTACTTTGGCGCGAATTTCTTTTAAATTTGCCATACGCTTAACCTAGTATTCGAAAGCCCTTTCGAGCTTCCGAAGGTTGATCCGTGAACCAAACCAAAACCAGATTCAACACAGTTGAATCTTAGTAAGTTTGAGTCGCTTTAAAGCTTTCAATACCTGCTTTGATTGCTGCTTCGATTTCTTTATCGTAAGCACCAGTCTCGTCAATTTTTTGCATTAACGCAGCATTTTCTGAACGGAAGTAAGAGATCAACGCAGCATCAAATGCAACGATTTTCTTCACTTCTACGTCAGCCATGTAGCCTTCGTTAGATGCATAAATTGAAACAGCTTGGTCAGCAATTGAGTATGGAGCATATTGTTTTTGCTTCATAAGCTCAGTTACACGTTGACCATGTTCAAGCTGTTTACGAGTTGCTTCGTCAAGGTCAGAAGCGAACTGAGCAAACGCAGCTAATTCACGGTATTGCGCAAGAGCGGTACGGATACCACCTGACAATTTTTTGATGATCTTAGTTTGAGCAGAACCACCAACACGTGATACAGAGATACCCGCGTTCACAGCAGGACGAATACCTGCGTTGAATAATGATGTTTCTAAGAAGATCTGACCGTCAGTAATCGAAATTACGTTTGTAGGTACGAATGCAGATACGTCACCGGCTTGAGTTTCAATAATCGGTAATGCAGTTAATGAACCAGTTTGGCCTTTAACTTCACCGTTAGTGAATTTCTCAACGTAGTCAGCAGATACACGTGAAGCACGTTCAAGTAAACGTGAGTGTAGATAGAATACGTCACCAGGATATGCTTCACGACCTGGTGGACGACGTAGAAGCAATGAAATTTGACGGTAAGCAACAGCTTGTTTAGACAAGTCATCATAAATGATAAGCGCGTCTTCACCGCGGTCACGGAAGTACTCACCCATTGTACAACCAGCATACGGAGCAAGATACTGCATCGCTGCAGGATCAGCTGCAGCAGCTGCTACAACAGTTGTGTACGCCATAGCGCCAGTTTCTTCTAGCTTGCGCACAACGTTAGCGATAGTCGATTGTTTTTGACCAATTGCTACGTATACACATTTAATGCCAGAATTTTTCTGAGCGATGATCGCATCGATCGCCATAGCTGTTTTACCAGTTTGACGGTCACCGATGATCAACTCACGTTGACCACGACCAACAGGGATCATTGTATCTACTGATTTATAACCAGTTTGTACAGGTTGATCCACTGATTGACGCCAAATTACGCCTGGTGCTACTTTTTCAACAGCATCAGTAAGTTTTGCGTCAATAGGGCCTTTACCATCAATTGGGTTACCAAGAGCATCTACTACACGGCCTAAAAGTTCTGGACCAACCGGAACTTCTAATACACGACCTGTGCAACGAGCTTTTTGACCTTCTTGAAGGCTTAAGTAGTTACCTAAGACAACGGCACCCACTGAATCCTGTTCTAGGTTCAGTGCCATACCAAATAAGCCGCCGTCGAATTCGATCATTTCACCGTACATTGCATCAGCAAGGCCGTGAATGCGCACAATACCGTCGGAAACCATAACAATGGTCCCTTCGTTCTTAGCGGTCGCGCTGGTGTCCAGATCGCCGATACGCTGTTTAATGAGCGCACTGATCTCGGATGGATTCAGTTGTTGCATTGCGCTATACCTCAATCTTTTTAAAGTTCAGTCTTCGAGCTGTTAAGCAAGAAGACGAGTCCGCATTTTTTCAAGCTTGTTAAGCGCAGAATCATCTATCACTTGGTCGCCTGCACGAATAACTACACCCGCGATTAACGCTGGGTTAACTTCTACAGAAACATTTACGGCAGCTTCGAATTTTTTCTCTAATGCATGCGCAAGTAATTGTTCTTGTACAGAAGTCAATGGGAATGCAGATTCAATCACTACATCCACAGTATTGTTATTCTGTGATTTGAGCTGTTCGTATTCTTCTGAAATTTCAGGAAGAAGTGCCAGACGGTCATTATCGGCAAGCAATGTCAAAAAGTTTGACACTGCTGCTGTCTGGTCTTCACCTAAAACTTTTGCGAAAACACTTACCTGCTCAGCAGGAGTAAGCTCAGGGCGATTTAGATAAGCTGAAAATGCTTCGTCTTGCACCGCAGCACTGAGCAAATTCAATGCATTTGACCAAGCGTCAGTTGCATTTTGCTCAGAAGCGTAAGCAAATGCTGCTTTAGCGTATGGGCGTGCCAACGTCAAGAGTTCAGCCATAATCCGCCTCTCTTAAAGTTTAGCAGCCAGCTGAGTCAGCATGGCATTGTGAGCTTCTGCGTCAACTTGCTGGTTCAGAATTTTTTCTGCGCCAGTAACTGCAAGAGCAGCAACTTGTTGACGTAATTCTTCGCGAGCAGCATTGATTTCAGTATCAACAGCTTCTTTAGCTTGTTGACGAATACGCTCACCTTCAGCCGCAGCTTGAGTACGCGCTTCTTCTACCAATTGCGCACCACGACGGTTCGCTTGTTCGATCAATTGAGCCGCTTGTGCTTTAGCCGCGTCTAATTCAGCTTTCACTTGTGCTTGCGCATCCGCAAGGTCAGCTTTTGCTTTTTCAGCAGCGTTTAAGCCATCAGCGATTTTACGCTGACGCTCACTAATCGCATTGATTAGTGGTGGCCATACAAACTTCATGCAGAATGCGACAAAAATCGCAAATGCAATCGCTTGGCCAATCAATGTGAGGTTGATATTCATTGCTATTCCTCAATAGTTTAATTTAGGAATTAAGCTGATTAACCTACAAATGGATTAGCGAAGATGAAGAACAAGCCAATACCAACACCGATCATAGGCACAGCATCAAGAAGACCTGCGATTAAGAACATACGAGTTTGAAGTTGTGGAGCCAATTCTGGTTGACGAGCAACAGCTTCTAAGAAACGGCCGCCTAGAAGACCAAAACCAATCGCAGTACCTAAAGCACCAAAAGCGATCAAGATAGCAGATGCAATTGCAACTAGACCTAAAGTGAGTTCCATGATAATTCCTCAGAGGTTAGGTTTATACCAAATTAAGTTAAAAAATTGTGTGCCCAACCACCCTTTGACAGTTGAGCAATACCATTAATGCTTTTCGCTAGCCATACTCATATATACGATAGTCAACATCATGAAAATGAATGCTTGTAACGTAATAACAAGAATATGGAAGATCGCCCAAGGCACAGACAACGCCCACTGGATCCAGAACGGTAGTAATGCGATCAAGATGAAGATCAACTCACCCGCATACATGTTACCGAACAGTCGAAGAGCCAATGAGATTGGACGTGCAATAAAAGTTACTAATTCAAGAATAATGTTTACTGGAATAAGTAATGCTTTTAAAACTGGGTTACTTGGGTTAAATGGGTTAAGTGCAAATTCTGCACCGAATCCGACAAGACCTTTCTCACGGATACTATAGAAAATAGTTAACGCAAATACTGATAATGCCATACCCAAGGTAATGTTAGGATCAGTAGATGGAACGATTTTGAAGTAAACGTGGTGAGGATCCATACCAAACACGTTAGCACCGATCAATTGAGCTGTATAAGGAATCCAGTCAACAGGGATCAAGTCCATCAAGTTCATGAGGAAAATCCACACGAAGATGGTCAACGCTAACGGCGCGATTAAGCGCGATTTGCCATGGAAAGTGTCACGGACACTTGAGTCAACGAACTCGATAATCATTTCGATTGCAGACTGGAACTTGGTCGGAACACCAGAGTTTGCAGCTTTCGCTACAACCCAGAACAACAAACAGAAAACAATACCAAGGCCAATAGACCAACCCATTGAATCCAAGTGAATAGCAGTGAACCCCATCTCTTGAGCTTCTTTAGCAGTCTCAGCTAACTTCCAAGTACCATCTGGCATTTTGCCATAGGTCAAGTTAGTCAAGTGATGCTGAATGTACTCGGTCGAAGTAAGGGCATGTTCTTCAGCAGCCATAAATCACACCTGGTCAATGTCAAAACTAATAGAGAAAACGAATATCGCGTGCTGCCTGATATCTCGTTACTCTCCAAAAAACTTTTCAATTTTTTGTTGTGTTTATACTCGTTTTTTTAAGCGTGTTGCCCAAAAAGGAGCGACCCACGACATACTTTGTACGAGCATAAAACCACAAAACAATGCCACCGCTGACAACGGCTTGACATTGATCAAAATCAAAATGAATCCAACAATCACGATTGCAAACTTGCCCATTAAGCCACGATACATGTTTGACAGCACCTGTTTAGAGGCACGGGCACCAGCCGCACGAAACGACTGCCATGAAAAGTAGCTACTTGCTAGCCAACATACCAACGCACCCAAAGCTGCACTATATGCTGTGATTGTGTCTTTAAGGACCCAACCAATCAGGGCTGAAACAGGAATCATTACTGCTTGTAAGATGACTAAAGCTTTCGCTAATCGTCGATCAATCATGCGACTAGTTCGACTCATTTTTGTTCACTCACAGCAATTCTGCTTGACAAGTTTAACTGATGATTATTTTTAATCGCAGGCATTATAGAGTTACACCCCTTAACTTGCAATCTTTTCCCGACCTTAGTCGTGTTTTTTTAAATTGGCAAACTGCTTTCAAACTAATCAATAGTTGTTTATTTTTTACTTTACTTTCGTGCATTTAGTGTGCATTTCAGGGTTTCATCAGCCAACATCTTCCATGCTGTTACAAAATCCCCTGCCCCACTCATCGTTTCGTCAACCGGCTGAAAGACGATACCACCGAGCTTTTGATACTGATTTCGGCTGGCATGTGCTTCTGCAAGTAAGCATACTTTTGGCTGCGCGCGATGGTCTTTCAGGTATTTGATTTGTGCCAATGTCGGCGCGACATGTGGATCATCTGTCAACGCACCGGTAAATTTCAAATTCAGTGAGCGCTCAAGATATTGATAGGCATCGTGGTAAGACCAGTAAGGTTGAGCACGGCTCGACACATCAGTTTTTTGTGCAGTGACCAAGAGTTTCTGCGCAAATGCACGCGCATTGGCCCAATATTTTTCACGATGTTCTGGAAACTGTTGTGAACGTAAAGCAGCAATAAAAAAGCCGATTCGAACCGCATTGTTAGGTTCAAGCCAGACATGGGTATCGATTGTGCCTTTTAATGCATTGCCACGGACATCCCGTAATGGCAAAGCACTGATAATGCCTGAGTCTAAAATAGCGATACTTTTGCCACTTTCACCCAACATTTTTGCCAATGGTGCTTCGTGTGCATGGCCTAACCATAAAACGAGATTGGCATCTTGCACGGTTTTACGGTGCGCAGGCGTCAAACTCACATCATGTCCAGATTGATGGTCAAGCAATAGTTTTGGCTGCTCTACACCCTTGAGTACATCCTTCGCGATTAGATAAATCGGTTGTGTAGAAACAACGAGGCCTTGCGCCCAGCTCATCACACTGAATAAAGCCAAACTACAAAAAAGAATTACACGGGACATGGGGAGAGAGCACCATAAAATGAATAGTGTTATAATATAACAAAATCGTAAAAAAACCTACGTCTGTTCGTAAGTCCTTACGCTTCATGTTAAGATTTAAAGTCTTTTTCTTTATACAGTTTCGTACTCGAGGTTGGCTATGAGCGCATGTTCACACGAACATCATAATGCTTTGCATGGTGTACACGATCATCATAATGTCGAACAGCGCCTTGCTGAAGCTGAGAGTCTCTGTAGTGCGACGGGTGCTCGGCTTACGCCCTTGCGTAAAGAAGTATTAGAACTGATCTTAAATGCAACAGGACCAATGGGCGCTTATGACCTTTTGGCTAAAATCAAAAGTGAGTCTGACCGACCTGCAGCTCCACCGACAGTGTACCGTACGCTGGATTTTCTGCTTGAAAAAGGTTTGATTCACCGTCTGACTTCGATTAATGCGTACATCCCGTGTTGCCATCCGCGCGAAGGACATCAAGCAGCATTTCTGATTTGCACCGATTGTAAATTAGTGAAAGAAGCATCTGCTCAAGGCTTGATGGCGCAACTCGATGAATTATCTGCATCCGATGGCTTTACTGCACATCACAGTATTATTGAAATTTCAGGGATCTGTCAGCAGTGCCGCAGCAAACACTAAATGTGAAGCCCATTGTGGCTTTAGAGCATGTTCATGTCCGAATCGATGAACGTGACATTTTAAAAAATGTAGATTTCGCCTTACACGAAAAAGAAATTGTCACCTTGATTGGTCCCAATGGTGCAGGAAAATCCACGCTAATCAAAGTGTTGTTGGGTATTGTAAAACCTGTATCTGGTAAAGTGATCAGCATACAAAAATTAAAATTCTCATATGTGCCACAAAAATTTAATCCATCACACAGCTTACCGCTACGTGTGTGTGATTTATTGGCATTAGAAAAATGTGATGCCAGCATTAAGCAAGAAATTATTCGTGATACAGGCATTGCCAAGTTACAACAATCTAAAGTTCAGCAACTATCGGGCGGCGAACGTCAACGTGTATTGATTGCACGGGCATTATTGCGTCAACCGAATGTATTGGTTCTGGATGAACCTATGCAAGGTCTGGATATCCAGTCTGAAGCGGAACTGTATGACTACGTGCGTAGCTTGCCAGAAAAATATGGCTGTGCAGTTTTGATGGTTTCTCATGATTTACAATGGGTCATGCAAGGCACGCACCGTGTGGTTTGCCTGAACAAGCATATTTGTTGTAGTGGCTTGCCTGAAAATGTCCAGCAACATCCTGAATATCAAGCGATCTTTGGAACAAATCGTGTGTTCTATCAACACCATCATGATCACTGTGCACATGGCGATAGTGCAACGCCTTGCCAGCATGACTCTCGTCCTCATATTCACCCTGAACCGGAAGCATAATCCATGATGGAATGGCTACAACTCCTTTTGCCAGCATGGATCATGGGCACTTTGCTGGTGTTCCTGACTGCACCGCTTGGCTGTTTAATGTTATGGCGTCGCATGTCATTTTTTGCGGACACCATGGCACATGGCACTTTACTCGGTGTCGCCATTGCCGGTGCGATGAGTCTACCGCTTTGGACAGGCGTTACATTGATTGCGCTCTTATTGGTTGCAATCTTATGGGTGTTACACGATCCACGCTTGCCCAATGACGCCTTGCTCGCGCTTTGTTCTGCAACACTCCTGTGCTCAGGCTTACTGTTCATACAACATTTGCCAAGTTTAAGACCTGAGTTACTCAGTTATTTATTTGGGGACTTGCTCACCATTTCTTGGTCAGATTTGCCTGTCTTTGCAGTGGTGATCATTGTGGCACTGACCGTGCTGTATAAAAATTGGCAATCTCAGATTCAGATTGCCATTGACCCCGATATTGCGGTCAGTGAAGGTGTCAGCGCTAAATGGCAACGTCTGATTTTTATGTTATTACTGGCATTATTTACTGTATTGGCTTTACGTGCTGTCGGCTCATTGCTGATGGGTGCATTGTTAGTGATTCCTGCATTAACCGCTCGTTTATTGGCAAATTCCCCGAAGCAAATGGTACTGTGGTCTTTCATCATTGCCCAAGTCGGTGTAACTGTAGGTTTATGGTCAAGTGCTGGTTTAAACACCTCTACAGGACTGACCATTGTATTAACTATGGCGCTGCTCTTTGCCCTGATTTTTATTATGCAAAAATTTAAGAAAGTCGCTTGAGTAGCAACGTTCATTGCTCAATTCGCCACATATCAAAATAAAAAAGCCATGCAGTTGCATGGCTTTTTTTTGCACGTCAAATACGATGCTCAGAATCATCTAACTGGATTTATTGATGCACCAAACTCAATAAACTCGCCGCACAAGCAAATAGAACTGCAAAGGTACGATTCAAATATTTTTGTTGTTTGGGTGATTTTAACAACCGCAGCACTTTTGCAGCGAGACCGGTATACCCCGCCATGACAATCAGATCGATACTAATCATCGTTGCCGCCATGATGACATATTGAATCCATTGGGGTTTGGATAAATCTAAAAACTGCGGCAAAACCGCCAACAAAAATACAATCGCTTTAGGGTTGCTCATATTGACCAAAAAGCCATGTACAACTAATTTTAAACGTGATTTATTTGGTAAATCTTGTTGGATTTCAATTGACTCTGTTGGCGCTGTCCACTGTAAATAAGCCAAATACAATAAATAGCCCACACCAAACCATTTCACGATCAGAAAAGCCCATGGTGTCGTCGCAAATAAGAACCCTGCCCCAGCTGCAACAATGACTATCTGAACCAAAAGTGCCAATTGCAGGCCGATGGCATTCCAATATCCATGCTTAAACCCATAATTCAAACCACTCGACATAGACGCAATTGCACCTGCACCTGGGGAAACACTAATCACCCAACATGCCAACATATATGCAATCCAGATTTGATAGGACATTATTAGCTCAAGTTTGAAATGGGTCTGTATTATATGACATTTACTCTATTTTCATGACAATAATGCACGCTAAAAGGCCAAATGAAGGCTACACTCTCAGCGCTGCTTAAGGCACAATACACACAGCCACTCAGAAATTATAATTTTTAGGAGCCATGAATGTCTGCTCAATCTGTAATTTTGCCATTACCCTCAGATCATGCTCGTTTTATTGTTTTACGTTTAAAAGATTTAACGATTAGCGAATTAAAAGAACAACTTGAAGACTTACTTAATACTCGTGATCGTCTGATTACCCAACATCCAAATGCACAGATTAAAACGGCTGTCGCTTTTGGCCCAGAATTATGGGCGCAACTATATAACCAATCACCTGTAGGTTTTAAGCAACTTGCTCCAATTCAAGGCTCTTTTGAAATGCCTGTTGTACCTGCTGATGTATTTATCCATATTGCAGCACAGCGTACAGATATTTGCTTTGCGCTGAGCCAAGCATTCTTTGATGGTATTCAAGATAAAGTTGACGTACTGGATGAACGTGTGTGCTTCCGCAATTTTGATGGCCGTGATTTAACCGGCTTTATTGACGGAACTGAAAATCCGCAATTTCCAGATGATCGTGCTGAAACAGCATTACTAGCTGAAGAAGCTGGCGTATTTGCCAATGGCTCTTTTATTTTTGCACAGCGTTATGCGCATAATTTGGATAAATGGAAAAAGCTGAAAGTCGATGCGCAAGAGCATGTAATTGGCCGTACTAAACTTGAGTCTATTGAGTTAGATGAAGATGAACAGCCTGAAAACTCACATGTATCACGTACAGTTGTAGAAGATGGTGAAGGTGAAGAAATGGCGATTTTGCGTCATTCACTCCCTTATGGTGATGGCCGTGGCGATCAAGGCTTGTTCTTTGTGGCATATACCAATGATTTAAGCATTATCGACAGCATGCTAGTACGTATGTTTGGCACCAGTGGTGACGGCATTCATGACCGCTTACTTCACTTTGTTACGCCAATGGACGGAGCGTATTACTTTGCACCAAGTGAAGAGCTGTTGGAAGAAGTTTTAGAAGGGTAAAGTAGAAAAAGCCGACGAGTGTCGGCTTTATTTAAAACAAGTATTTAAAAAAGTACATTCTGAATTAACCTCTTGCTAAATTAGAGGCATTTATGAGACTTCTAGTTGTGAAATAATTTGCACGATTTAAATCTACTAATACATATCCAGATTTATACATTGAATAGCCAACTCCTACACCACCAAATATTGCTCCAGCTACAGCTCTACCACCATTAATTCTTTCAGCAAATCCACCTAAAGAGTCACAGACATACTTTTCAATAAACAATTTGACATCATCGGATGTTGTATATTTAGTAATTTGCTGATCCAAAACTTTGGGCTTAATATTATCTGGTAGTTCAACATTTAATACTGCCTCAATATTTTTGAAAATATCTAAATTTTCTTCATCAACATCTGTTTTATTTCTTAAATTTTCGAGATATTTAATATTATTATTAATATATTGTGAGTATAGCCCATCGTTAATCCATTGTTGATATAGATTTAAATGGGCATTTATATGATCCTTTACACTACTAGATTTCACTTTAGAATGAGACAAAAATTTATCTAACTCTTGTTGAGCTTGAGTTGTATCTGTGAACATATATTGATATGTACTTTTCCAAAATTTGTGATTTTTCATTTGCGATAATGATAAAAATTTAAGACCTGATCTCTCTGCACACTCATGCATTTTCTTAAGTGCAATATCAGCAACTCCCCTATATTTCCTTTGCTCATTTTTCGCATACCCACCTCCAACATTGGAGTGAGCACCTGGATAAACTCTAATTTCTTGACGCTGTAGTTGTCCAATAGTTTCAGCTAAATTTCCAGTTACAGTAAGAGGGAAAGTTTTTCTTAACTCAATTGAGGCAACTAAATGAACAGTTTGCTCAATATCATTATCAACTTTTACTTTGTAAAGCTCTCTATTGTTATTCCCTCCACTTTTATCAATTCCAATTGATTCGACTGTATCAAAGATACCCAAGAATTTTAATTTGATTTCTGTCTGACCTCGATAATATAACTTACCTCCCTTAGAAGTTACATTTGGGGCACTTCTAATCCAATTCATAAATATTCGGGCTTCGGTTGCACCCCTAGAAAATCCAAAAGCAGATATATTAACTGTAGTAATTGTTTTATATGTTATTTGCTTCTCCATACGCTCAACGAACTGATAAATAGCTTTTTGTAATCGTTGAGTCATCCCTCCTCCGTTAGCCATGTTCTTTTTCTGGCCAACTGTACCTTGAGAATCACTCCAACCAGTAGAGCCTGTTTTCGTACCAGTTCTAGGATTATAAATAGGTTTATAATAGCCAGTAAAAGTAAAAGGTGTTCCAATCCCTTCATAATAATATTTATATATTAATTGTTTTGAATCTTGTAAGTGCGCCGCAAATAATGCAGCAACATTAGAGTGCTTTATAATATTATCTTTGGGGCTAAAATCATTTCCAAAATTATTACCCGTGCCATCAAAGAAAAAACTAATCCACATTGGAACCTTACAAGTTTCACAGAAATCCTTATCTTTTTTTACTTCTTTACTTAGGTTTATTCCTTTAATCAACATATCCTCAGTAGATCTATTAATTTGTCTAATTTCATCACTCATTTTTCAATCTCCAAGAGGAGGGATCATCTAAATTATTTCTTTTTAATTTATTCTCTAAAATAAAATCATCTAAAATTTTTTCGCTAGGCTCTGGAAGTTCATTCGTAAATTCAATTATGAAATTTTCATTTGGTAAAATATGTAAAATGGCATTACTGCCTTCATTATTAGAATTCAGAAAAACTGCCTGTTTTTCCTTATGTATAGGCTTACGCCCTTCCCCAATTAAATCATAATTCACCAATATTTTTTTAGCTAAATCAACTGAAATGCAACAATATTCCCCAGAACTTTCATATGATCCTATAAACTTAGCAGCGGTAACATTTGCTATTCCTTTATCATTCACTTTTATATTTGCAAAATCATCAGTAGAGTAATTAAATACACTATATGAAAGTCCATCTAATACTTTACTATTAATTTGAGAAGAACAACCATTCAATATGAAAAAAAATATAATACAATATAGCTTAAAAACATTCATATTATCACCCTAGTTTACTTAAATTAATTTCATTTAAAGATTGTTCCAAAAAAACCCCTTCAACTAATACTTTATCCAAAGCTTCATTCATAGGTCCTTCATTAAAAATATCGTCCCCTAGCCCAAAAGATAATATTGCATACAAATCCACATCTCTCTTATGATATAAATTCCTTTTCTTTGCTAAGTCAATCCTACGCATAACTTCATGATACCAATCAAAATCATCTTTATTATTTGTTTCAAATTGTGCATATTCAGCATAATCTTTAAATTTAGGGATTAAATGAAAAGGATATACTAGATCATTTATTTTTTTAAATTCATCCTCACTTAAAAACAAAGACTTTAATGAGTTCAAAAGATTTAATTGAACGATATAAAAAATATCTCCGTGCAAATCATTCCAATACCACTCTGATATATAGCGACCTAAATTCAAGATTTTTCTATTATTTATAATAGTTTTCATTGTAAAATCAAAAATATAATTATCATAAAACCTGAAAAGAAATTTTCCAGTCTGATCAACCTTAATCTCTAGAAGTTTTTTCAACTCATCCAATACAATATCTGACTCATTCTCACTAAACAAAAAGCTCAATTTATTATTTTCTTTTAAAATTTCAAATATTTTAATAAAATCATCGTATTTTTTAATTACAATTATTTTTGGAGAAATATCTTGAGCATCATCTTTAAAGTCTTCAAATAAGGTTAAAACATCCATCGATTCAAAAATCAAATAATTTGATTGATAATCAGAATTTTGCAAAATAAAGAAACATAAAAAATTATTTTCAAATCTTTCTAAAAAAAAATCATTATCGTAACACTCTAGTTTATTCATATTTCACAAATGCCTCATGTTGACTATCTGCATTTTTTAAACAGTCTACTGTTTTTTCTTTGAAAATCCATGTTAATTTTGGCACATCTACTTTTGCCCCACCCTCAAATACATGCTGCCCTGCTTTCACTTCAAATTTACCAACAGTCGTTATAAAAACTCCGGAATCATTAATCTTTAATTGAGAGTTATTAACTGTTAATGAAATTTCTTTAGGAGAGTTAATTTCGATACTAGATTTTGCTGATAATATTTTTATAACTTTATCTGCAATTAAGTTAATGTCATAATCGTGCGATTCAATCTGAACAGCTTTTTTAGCTGATACAATTTTAATATTATTTTTTTCTGAAAATATTTGTATGTCTTTTTTTCCATATAAACCAATAGAATCCTTAGATACTAGGTTTATATTATTTAATGCAGATAAATTTATATTAAAATCAACACTAGCATTTAAATTATTTCGAGTAGCAATATTAACATCTGCAGGTGAACCAAGTAACAGAATCGCTTCTTTAAGCTCTTTTAATTTATTTCCATCACTTACTCCTTCCATGAACTTGATAGTCTGTTTTAGGCTATTTAATGCTTTTATCCCATTCAATCTATGTTCATTAATAACTTCATCAAAATTTTCTTGAAATTGTGAATGAAAATTCAATTGCTCAATAATTTCATCATTTCTAAGTATTTCTGACTCTGCTGATTTTTGTTCATATGTAGAAATATACATCCCTTTACCTGCGCGCACTGCACCATAAGCATCTGTTCTCAGCTCAAAACCCTCACCACGGCCATGGCTACTGTCTTGTTCTTTAGGATGGCTGAGATTACCTAAATTCAGCTGTGTCGCTGCATGACTACTCTGTAATTGGGTACTGATCTGCCCCGTCGTGTCATCAAAGCGCAGTTGGTTAAAGCCTGCTCCCGCAACTTCTTGTGAGCGGATACCACTGAGTTTTTTGGTTTCAGGAAGCTGACCTTTGAGGTCAAACATGGTCTGAGATCGCTCAGCCTCATGTATTCGTCCTACTACAAAGGGACGATCCACATCACCCTCAAAAAAGTCGATGACCACGATCTCACCAATACGAGGATGGAAACGTGCCCCATAACCTTCACCCGCCCATGGAGTCAGTACATCGACCCAAGCCGAGTCACTGTCATTATCATTACTCCCTGCTCCACCATCATGACTGTGATCATCACTGCGGGTGAACGTAAACCGAACTTTGATACGCCCCCAAGCATCGACATAAATACTTTCACCTTCTGGACCGACCACTTTAGCCCGCTGTGGAAACGCAGGTGGCCGATGTAATAAAGGATCATATTCAGGCACCACAGAAATTTGCCGACGGACCACATATAGGTCATTGGCCTGCCGTTCATCCCCTAAAGATAGCCAACGGCTCGCCGCAAGTAACTTTTCTAATTGAACCAAAATATCTTTGGGTAAATTGTTCTGGTTATAAAATACTTTGCCCAATATGAGAAATTCACGATCTGTCGTTTGATGTTGATCGATTTCAGGATGATTTTCTAATTCAAACCAGTACCCAACTTGCGCATCCCTTACACTACTGCTGGCGGTAAAATATTTGGCTTGTAATTCCTGATATTGATTGAGTTGCCGATTCAACTGATCCAATTGCTGTGTATTTGAAGTGGTCGCCTGATCTGTACCTTTAAGGTCAGTTGTCCAAGCCGAACTCATGGTCCACGCCTGCTCTAAACTTAAGGTTTCATTGTGCTGTTGCTCACTCTGTGCATGGGCACTTAAGAGCGGATTACTTTGGTCTTGTGCCAAATGTTGAGCTTGCCAACGCTGCGTTTGAATCGTGGTCGATTGTAAAAAGCGTTCTGCCACAAAACTGGTGATTGTGTCTAAACGTTCCGTGGCATGACTCCGATGAAAGCGAATTTTTTTCCGCTCTAAAGCACTATAAGCCTGATTCGTATCAATTAAACGCAGCCGCTGTGCTTGCATCGGTGCAGCCGAAAATGCGACAAATAACTCAGCTTCATCAATTAACCAATTGATCCCTTCACTACGCCACAGTCGAGTCAGAAATTCGTAGTCACTCTCATTGGCTTGCATAGTAAATGGTCGAACATCATAGTTTCGAGTCAATCCATCCATGTTGAGGCTCAAGCTCGCGGCAAATAATGCGCTTTTTTGCTGCCACTCAGTAAATAGCACTTCGGTAATTTCACGCACCGACTTATTCATAAATACACGGCTATTACGGCGCTTATGCCAAAGTGCTGTCGCATCTTCAATAATGAGTTTATATACCGTCAGGGAACCATCACTTTGACCTTGGCTGGCCCCGGTAATCACACCAGTCAGGCGACTGAGTTGACCTAGATCAGTCACTTGATCGACAGCCACTCGGCCGCCTATAAACTGCTTTAAAGCCAAATGTGCATTGGTGGATAGACAAATAATTTCCGCGCGAATGCCTTGATTGATTCGGTGCTGACCCTCAATCCGCTGAATAAAAACTTCGGTGTTTAATGGTTCATTTGAAAAATGAATATGTAGCGCACGTTTTTGTACACTCAAGCCAAAGTTCTCGACCATGGCATATATATTTTTAAGCATTGCTATTATGAAAATAATTTTTATAATCGTGGCATTTTAGAAAATGTTTAATTTTTCGTCTACCTTGTTTTGTAACTAAATTGTTGAGGAAACAAAATTTTTCAGGAATATCAGCACCTCATTTTATTTTTACTCTCAATGATCTGTGGCTGCTACACTGCGTGTATCCTGATAATAATTTAATCCGCATGATCCAAATCGAATCAAAACTCCCTGCGCAAGGCGTGACTATTTTTAGCGTCATGAGTGCAATGGCGCAGCGTCTAAATGCACTGAATTTATCTCAAGGTTTTCCTGATTTTCCAGCACCTCCAGCGCTGTTAAATGCGCTAAGTGATGCAACGCAAAAGGGTTTTAACCAATATGCGCCCGGCGATGGACTGATGCATTTGCGTGAGCAATTGGTCCAACTGTTTGCCCAACGCGACCAATTAAATATTGACCCTCACACCGAAGTCACCATTACCCCGGGTGCAACCATTGGTATTTTTAGTGCCATTCAAGCTGTGGTTCATGCGGGTGACGAAGTGATTATTTTTGATCCGAGCTATGACAGTTATGCGCCCAGTGTAAAATTGGTTGGGGCTCATCCCATTCATATTGCTTTAGAGACGCCACATTTTACTGTTGATTGGAATCGTGTTGCCGCTGCAATTAACCATAAAACCCGGATGATTATTGTCAATACACCGCATAATCCAACAGGTGCTGTTTGGGGGCGTGAGGACTGGCTCAACTTGATCGAACTGATTCGAGATAAAAATATTATTGTGCTGTCGGATGAGGTCTATGAGCATTTAATTTTTGATGGTCGTCAGCATCTATCTGCTTTGTCATTTCCTGAGCTGCGTGAACGCAGTTTTGTCGTGGGTTCATTTGGTAAAACCTTTCATGTCACAGGTTGGAAAACTGGTTATTGCATTGCAGCGCCAGCCTTGATGCAAGTGTTTCGCCAAATCTATCAATTTGCAAATTTCTGCGGTGTTACGCCCGTACAAATGGCATTGGCTAACTTTATGGCAGAATATCCTGAGCACATTGCTGAATTGGCCGATTTTTACCAAGCCAAACGTGACCGTTTCAATGCGGGCTTAAGCCACTCTAGATTTGAGTTGATTCCGTCCGCAGGCACCTATTTCCAAAACCTTGATTATAGTGCCATACGCCCAGATTTAAGCGATGTGGAAATGTGTCAGTTGTTGGCAGAGCAACATAAAATCGTGGCGATTCCTGTCTCAGTGTTCTATCAAAAACCGCCGGAAAATTTACGATTATTACGTTTCTGTTTTGCCAAACAAGATGCCACCTTAGATCGAGCTGCAGAGATTCTCTCCGCGGTTTAAAGCAGTATCTGCCTAAACGTTTTTTTAAAACAGACATGTAGAAATAATGAAGCCTTGGTTACTCAAAAACTAAGGCTTTTTTGAATGCAAACATGATAGTGTTATCAGTAACTTAAAATCATAAAAAGCCGCGTCTAGGACCTGAGCATGTCAAAACAACAGTCCCTCGTTACTCAGCAAAATTTATGGAAAACGTTTTTAGTTTTTCTGGTGCCTTTGATCGCCACCAATATTTTGCAGAATTTATCTGGGACCATTAACACCGTTTTTGTCGGTCAGATGCTTGGGGTACATGCCATTGCCGCGGTCGCGGTATTTTTCCCGATCTTGTTCTGTTTAATGGCTTTTGTGATCGGGCTCTCGGCAGGTGCAACCGTGTTGGTGGGTCAAGCTTGGGGCGCGCAAAACCTTGAAAAAGTTCGTACCGTCGTGGGTTCCACGCTGTTTATGACCTTGATTGGTGGCAGCATCATTGCCTTTTTAGGGGTGATATTTGCCAAGCCTATTTTATTGGCCTTAGGCACTGCCCCTGACGTGATGCATTTATCTTTGCCTTATGTGCAATGGATGCTTGCCGGTAGTCCACTGCTCTTTATTTATATTATTTACACCTCGATTTTGCGTGGGGTCGGTGACAGTACAACACCGCTCATAGCGTCAGGAATGACCATTGGTTCAGGACTGATCATTACACCGGTGCTAATCGCAGGAAAATTTGGATTTCCAACATTAGGTATTATTGCCCCTGCCATTGCCAGTCATATCGGCTTTTTAATTGCCTTGGTGTTTTTATATTTCTATTTAAAAAAGAAAGATCACCCGCTCAAACTCGACTTCGAGTTGATTCGTCATATTCGCCATCAACATGATCTCAGTAAAATTATCTTAAGACTCGGGATTCCAACGGGTATTCAGATGGTCACGACCTCTGTGGCCGGTCTCGTGATTGTCGGTTTAGTGAACCGCCATGGTGCTGATGCCACTGCTGCATATGGCGCGGTCAATCAGGTTTTGAACTATATCCAATTCCCGGCTTTGTCTATCGCAATTGCGGCTTCTATTTTTGCAGCACAAGCCATTGGTTCGGGTCATTCTGAATTAATTAATCGCGTAAAACGTACAGCCATCGGAATGAATTTCATTATTACTGGCATCTTGGTGGCATTGGGCTATTTATTCTCTAAATATTTAATGGCGCTGTTTATTACAGACCCTGAAGTTGTGGTTCTCGGTCAAGAATTACTGTTCATTGTGCTTTGGTCGATTTTATTTTTTGGTGCCAGTGCTATTTTTGCTTCCATTATGCGGGCCAGTGGAACGGTGACCGTACCGATGATTATTAATATTATGGCGATTATTTGCATTGAAGTGCCGTGTGCCTACCTGTTCAGTGAATGGTGGGGCTTAAAAGGTATTTGGTATGCCTATGCCTTGGCCTTTGTCAGCTTATGTATTTTACAAGGGCTGTATTACCAACTGGTATGGAGACGAAAAGCCATCAAAGTATTGCTATAAGGTTCGCTAATAGCGTTCAATGCCAATCCGCAGCTTTGCATCTCAATATGGAGAATCTTGTACGGGCTCATGCATAAAGTTTGCCGTTAAACTGCTGTTTATATTTCAACATATGGCTTTACATCCTGTTGATTTATCTACACTTAAAAAAATAATATAAATAAAAATTGTATATTTTCAAACAATTACGCTTTGGCATAGATTTTGTTCTTATCCCTTTTATCTTTTAAGAATAATTGGAATGAGAAATTATTATGTCTAAACGTCAAATAAAGCTTGGGGCTTTTATTCCAACCACCTCACAGCATGTCGCGGGTTGGCGTCACCCCGAATCGCGCCCACAAGATCATCTCAATATTGATTATGCAATTGAACTGGCAAAAACCGCAGAACGTGGTCTATTCGATGCCTACTTTCTTGCCGATGGTCTGTCTGTCCGTTGGAGTTCTGCTATCGAAGGTGAGAAGGGTTTGGGCGATAAAGGTGTTGGCTTTGAACCCGTCACATTATTTGCTGCCCTTTCGGCTGTGACGCAAAATATAGGCTTTATTGCCACAGCATCTACGACTTATGAAGACCCTTATATTTTGGCGCGTAAATTTGCTTCTTTAGATCATATTTCTAAAGGTCGTGCTGCATGGAATGTGGTAACGACAGCGTCTGCCGATGCCGCAAAAAACTTTAACATTCAGCAGCACCCTGAACCCAAAGAACGTTACGAACGTGCCGATGAATTTATTGAGGTGACTCAAAAACTGTGGGACTCATGGGAGGATGATACCTTCCATTACAACAAAGAAACTGGACAATTTTTTGATGCTCGCAAACAACATCAGCCCAATCATCAGGGCCAATACTATCAGGTACTGGGTGCACTCAACGTCTCTCGCCCACCGCAAGGCTATCCGGTGATTGTTCAAGCTGGGCAATCTGAAGATGGTCGTGAACTAGCCGGTAAATATGCCGAAGTGATTTTTACAGCACAGCAGAACTTAGCAGATGCGCAAGCCTTTTATCGTGATGTCAAAAACCGTTTAGTGAAATATGGCCGCCATGCGGATGACCTGAAAATTATGCCGGGTGTCTCGATCTTTGTTGCCAAGACAGCGCAAGAAGCCCAAGAAAAATATGACTTTTTAAATAGCTTAATTCACCCAGAAGTGGGTTTAAGTTTATTGTCTGCTTTGGCGGGTGGCATTAATCTGGCCAAATTTGATCTAGATGCCCCTTTCCCGAAAATAGAAGATGCAGACATTAATTTCTCTAGTCGTCAGCAGATGATGATTGATATTGCCCGTAAGCACAATTTTAGTATTCGTCAGCTCTATCAATATATCGCTTCAGCCCGTGGACATTGGACCTTGATCGGCACGCCTGAACAAGTCGTAGATCAATTGCAAGAATGGTTTGAGAATGACGCTGCCGATGGTTTTAATGTGCTGCCACCAACAACACCTGCGGGGTTAAATGACTTTGTCGATCTCATCGTTCCTGAACTGCAACGTCGCGGTCTATTCCGAACGGCCTACGAAGGTACGACTTTACGTGAAAACCTCGGTCTAAAACGCCCTGAAAATCAATATGTGCTGAAGAGTCAACAAGTGCAGGCCTCTTAGTAAATTTTTAATCCGTGATTTTATTCCCCATCTCTAAAATGCCTCTTTCGAGGCATTTTTTCTATCTGAGTTAGGCCATCTGCATAAAATCCCTTAATTTTATTATGTGTTTATATATAAACAGATAAGTTCTGCAAGATTTTGGATGATGCATCCACAACAAGCGATTAATTTCTCTGTTGATTTTAAAACAGTAAAAACTTCAAAATAAAATAATATATTGTTTTATAACACTATTTTTATTGGCATAAACATTGTAATACTCCTAGTGAACAATAACATTTACAGAGTTTATTTATGTCAAAACGTCAAATTCGCTTAGGGGCATTCGTACCAGGGACTTCGCAACATGTGGCAGGTTGGCGCCATCCGCAGGCTCGCCCACAGGATAGTCACAATTTAAAATACTTTATTGAACTGGCAAAGACCGCAGAGCGTGGCTTATTTGATGCCTATTTCCTTGCGGATGTTCCCGTCACCGTCGATCCTGATACAACACCTGATTTGGGGCTGAATGGCACCTTCTCTGCCGGGCTCGAACCGGTATCCCTATTTTCTGCACTTGCAGCGGTAACCGAACATATAGGCTTTATTGCCACAGCGTCGACCACCTATGAAGCACCTTATAATTTAGCGCGAAAATTTGCCTCTTTAGATCATCTGTCTGAAGGTCGGGCGGCATGGAATGTGGTGACCACTTCTGGCAGTGTGGTTTCAAAAAACTATGGCATCAATGATGCGCTGCTCCCCAAAGAACGCTATGAACGTGCGGATGAATTTATAGAAGTGGCACAAAAGCTTTGGGACTCTTGGGAAGATGATGCCTTTGAATACAATAAACAGACTGGGCAATTTTTTACGGGCGATAAACTGCATCCACCTCGCTTTAAGGGTAAACATCTTGCGGTACATGGTGCATTAAATATTGCTCGTCCACCACAGGGCTATCCCGTGATTGTGCAAGCAGGTCAGTCTGAAGATGGTCGTGAACTGGCCGCCAAATATGCCGAAGTCATTTTCACCGCACAGCAAAAATTAGAAGATACCCAAGCCTTTTATCGTGATGTAAAGTCGCGTCTTATCAAATATGGTCGCCATGCCGATGACTTAAAAATCATGCCGGGTGTGTCGATCTTTGTTGCACAAACTGAAGCCGAAGCTCGGGCAAAATACGATGAATTAAATGCATATATTCATCCGACTTTGGGACTGAACTTACTCAAAAAATTGGGTGGTTTTACTGAAGACCTGTCGCAATTTGACCTCGACCAAGCGCTGCCAGAACATTTAACACAGGCGCAAAATGGCGCAAGCCGTCAACAACTGATTTTAGAGATTGCGCGTAAAAATAATTTTACCATCCGACAACTTTACCAATGGGTTGCAAGCGCACGTGGGCATTGGACACTGATCGGAACACCCGAACAAATAGTCGATCAACTACAAGCGTGGTTTGAAAATGAAGCGGCGGATGGTTTCAATATTTTGCCACCAACCACACCTGCAAGCTTAGATGATTTTGTGGATTTGGTTGTCCCTGAACTGCAACGTCGTGGTCTATTCCGCACGGCTTATGAAGGCAAGACCTTACGTGAAAACTTAGGTTTAAAACGACCTGAAAACCAATATGTTTTAGAAAAAAGACATACCTCTCAAGCCTCATAAACCAACGCTTGATAAAACTGAAAAACAAATGCCCCAACTGGGGCATTTTTATGGACTGAAATTGATCCAACTTATGCGATGATCTTACTGATATATCTGATAAGCCTAAAAAAGCCCTGAATTCAGGGCTTTTAAAAGTTTAGGTGATGGTCAATTCAGACTTACCATGCAAATTTATAATCAGCAAATCGGTGAGATAAAGGTTCAAGCAACTGATCTTTTACTGGATCACTAAAGTCAGTCAAAATGTCATTTTTAATCTTGGTCAGACGGACATCTTCGCGTTTACGCGGATGGGCTAAATGAATATCTACAATACGTTTAATTCGTCCCGGATGTGGCTGCATGACCACAACCCGATCACCCAAAAATACCGCCTCTTCGACATCATGAGTGACAATAATCATGGTGATTTTTTCACTTTGCCAGATTCGCTGTAATTCATCCTGTAAATTTTGCCGCGTCAACGCATCGAGTGCGCCAAAGGGCTCATCGAGCAGTAAAATCTGTGGTCGATTCACCAAACTCCGGGCAATCGCCACACGTTGATTCATCCCACCAGACAACTGCGAAGGATAAGCATCTTTAAATTGGGTTAATTTGACCAACTCTAAATGTTCATCAATCAATACATCTTCTTCTGCACGGCTAAACTGACTTTTATGCAAGGCAATCCGTACATTTTCCCGTACCGTCAACCATGGAAACAGGCGATGATCTTGAAACACGATGCCGCGTTCCAAACTCGTGCCCTGTATAGGCTGACCATCAACCAAAATTTGGCCCTGAAACTGATGTTCTAGACCAACCAATAACCGTAATAATGTGGATTTTCCGCAGCCACTACTCCCCACTATACTGATGAACTCACCCGGCTGAATATTCAGATTAATGTCCTCAAGTACGGTTAAGTCTTCTTGCTTTTGTGTGGGATAATGCTTCGTTAGCTGCTGAATAGAAACCGAACCAGCTTGTTCTACGCTCATATCATTATTCTCTATTTGTGCTGACAAACTTTGCTGGACTAAACCTTAAAGTTTAGCCAGTGACACTTCCGTCGATTTAATTAACACCACCACCTCTGAACCTACTTTTAAGTCTAAATCCTTCACCGAACGCGTCGTGATCACGGACGTAAAAAAGCCCGCTTTGGTTTCCACATCAATTTCTGAAACCACTGGACCTTCTACGATTTCATTAATCACGCCTTTGAATTGGTTTCGCACATTTACTGAAGTAATCGCCATTTTAATTCTGCCTTTTGTTATTAAGAGAGCTTTACTATAAAACAGTTCAATCACTTGCTATATCTTGATTTATCCTTTAGTTATCCCGATTTTATTTATCTTAAAATCAGATAAATAATCCATACATGAATTTATCGGTGAAACTGATATTTAAATATCGAATTATTATTTATCTTTTATTTTTAAATCTTTCATCATGATCTGCATTTTCAACAACTATAAGAAACGATATGTCTATTTTGACCCACCCTGCAGTGCCCTCTGCACTGAAACATAAACGGGCAACAGCGACTGTCTTTGCAGACCCGTTATCGCAAGCGTTGTTGTCTCGAATTGAACAAATTGCGCCGAGTGAGGCCAATGCACTCATCATTGGTGACACAGGCACAGGGAAAGAGTTGGTTGCACGCCAAATCCACCAACTGAGCCATCGTGCCAAAGGTCCTTTTATCGCGGTCAACTGTGGTGCCTTTACCGAATCCTTGGTCGAAAGCGAACTATTTGGACATGAAAAAGGAGCGTTTACAGGGGCAATTAATAGCCGTGTCGGTTGGTTTGAAGCAGCCCATAATGGCACCTTATTTTTAGATGAAATTGGTGATCTGTCCTTACCAATGCAAGTCAAATTACTCCGTGTTTTACAAGAAAGAGAGATTGTTCGAGTCGGCTCCCTCAAATCCATTCCGATTAATGTTCGGATCATTGCCGCAACCAATGTCGATTTGGAGCATGCCGTACAGGACGGGCGTTTCAGGGAAGATTTATTCTACCGCTTACATGTGGCGTTGCTACGTATTCCACGTCTCGCAGAGCGTCGTGGTGACATTTTGCCTTTGGTTAAACACTTCATTCAGGTCTATCAAACCAATCCACATGACACACCATTACGCCTCAGCCAACTGGCTCTCAAAAAACTCAGTTTACATAGTTGGCCGGGCAATATTCGCGAATTAGAAAATACCATTCAACATGCAATTTTAGTCAGTGAAAAAGGCGTAATTGAACCGGAAGATATTAGTTTTTCAAGTATTCAAAGTGCATCGTCATTTTCACGTGCAGAACCCTTTAACTTACAAAATGCCACCTCGGCTGTAGCCAATATCAAGGACATTCAAGATGCTGGACAGTTACTTGAGCAGACCTTTTTACAAATTTTTCAAGCCGCAAATCAACTTAAGCAAGACAATATTAATGAGCTGATTGAAGAAAAATTTATCCGTAGTGCATATCAACACTGTCAATACAATCAAGTGCATACGGCTCGTTTGCTTGGAGTGACACGCAACGTGATTCGTACTCGCCTGATTAAATATGGCTTATTATAAATAAGTCATATTTTTATTTTCTCCACATTAAAATAATAATCCATACAAAAATGATAAATAAATAGTCATCCACATTATTTTTTATTCATTGCATTATTTTAAATATAAAAAATCAGCAATAAAAAAACCTCGGTATATCCCGAGGTTTTTTTATTTTTCTATTTCGTCTAGATTATTCCACGGGGTTACGTTTCCACGCTGTGAAGTATTTCTCTAGACCAATCAAGAAGTAGTTAAAGGATAAGCCTACAAGAGTAATGACTAAAATCCCCACAAACATTTGTGGAATTTCAAAGCTGAACTGCGAATAAATAATCAGATACCCCAGACCTGCTTTGGCACCAAACATTTCTACTGCCACTAAGGCCAAAATCGAAATCGCCCCTGCCAGACGGATACCGACAAAAATCGTGGGTACGGATGCAGGTAGAATCACTTTTCGGAACAATTGATAGGGTTTTAGGCCCATGGTTCGTGCCGATTTAATCAGTAAAGGATCGACTGTTTGTACGCCTGTAATGGTGTTCAATAAAATCGGCCATGTGCATGCATACACCAACAAACTGATTTTTGAGGTTTCACCAATGCCTAAAAATAAGATGAACAACGGCATTAACGCCAGTGCTGTGGTATTACGAAACAGTTCTAACAATGGATTTAAGGTTTCAGCCACGAGCTTGTACCAACCAATGATGAGACCCAAAGGAATGGCGATCGCTAGGGCCAAAATGAAACCAATAATGGAACGCTTTATACTGGCAAAGAAATGGATGCCTAATTGCCCGCTTTGATATAGCTGCCATGTGGTTTCCAACACCACAGATAACGGCGGTAAAAAGGCTGGATTGACCACACCACTACGCGGCAGAATCTCCCACAGCAGGAAAAAAGCCACGATGGCAATGGTGCGTTTAAATACCGTGTTTAACCAAGTGAACTGTAGTCGGGGTTTAATGTCGTTATACGATTGAGTATAACTGATGGCTTGTTTAGTCGATGACATAAATAAATCCTCTGAATATTTTAGTTATGTGCAAGCTGTTTATGTTTTTCGAGGGCTTGCGCTTTAATCACTTCTTCACTGAGCAATGACCAAATTTTGTGGCGAATTCGGCCATATTCAGGCAATGAACGGACATCTTCACTCGAGCTGCGCAGGCTTTGCGGAATTTCAATCACTTCCTTAATCCGCCCCGGTCTTGAGGTCATAATCGCCACACGCTGACTCAGATAAATCGCTTCATCAATACTGTGAGTAATAAAAACGATGGTTTTTTTCGAGCTTTTCCAGATATTGATCAACTCGGCTTGCAAGGTTTCTCGGGTTTGCGCATCCAAGGCAGCAAAAGGCTCATCCATCAATAAAATTTCTGGTTCATAAGCCAAACTTCGGGCAATCGCAACCCGCTGTTTCATCCCGCCGGAAAGCTCATTCGGATAATGCTTTTCAAAGCCACTGAGACCCACAAGCTGCAAATAGTATTCGGCTTTTTCACGGCGTTCTTTTTTTGCTACGTCTTTGGCTTCTAGACCAAATTCGATATTTTCCAGTGCGGTTAACCATGGATAGAGCGCATATTGCTGGAACACAATGCCACGGTCTAAACCCGGTTGAGTAATCTGCTTGCCACTCAGTAAAATCTGCCCTGCCGACGGTTTGGTTAAACCCGCAATTAAGTCTAATAATGTAGATTTTCCGCAGCCACTTGGCCCCACGATTGAAACAAATTCACCCGGCTGAATATCCAAAGTGACATTTTCTACAGCAACAAATTCAGGCTTATAGTTTTTACTGCCGACATGGTTTTGTGCAGGAAATACCTTACGCACGTGATCTAAATGTAATGCACTGGTCATTGTTATATTCCTTTTGATTTTTGGTCTTTCGCATAGGGATTAAATTCATTGCTATAGATGCGACTGACCTCAATTTGATTCGGTTTTAATTTGTGTTCTTTTTCTAAGGCACTCACCCATGGGGCAAAATCCTGATCTTTTTGCACGCCACCGACTTCGTGGACACCTGTGCCTGTGTAATATGGAATAAGTGCTGTATTTTCATTGCGTTGGCGTTTTTCGATAATACTTTCCATACGAGCAATGATTTGCTCTTTCGGCGTGTTGTGTAGCCATTCCTGAGCTTTGGCCACGCCACTGACAAAAGTACGAGCTAACTCGGGATGCGCTTGAATAAACTCTCCGCGCATCGAAAAACTGCCTGCGGTAAAGGGCCCGTATAAATCAATATCTTTAAAGATGCTGCGTACACCGCCATGTTTTAAGGCCCGTTTTTCCAAAATGCCTGAGAACACCGCAATATCAATTTGCCCATTCCGTAGAGCTTGTTCTGAGCTCACGGGTGGCAACATAATCAGTTCGACCTGACGGATTTCATCGTCAGTTAAGCCATGACGGGCCAAATAATCTTTCACCACAAAGTCATAATGTGCCCCATAGGCATTCACTGCGACTTTCTTGCCAATAAAGTCTCGTGGGCCACGAATAGGGCTATTTTCTAGCACGTAGAAACCCACATTTTGCTCAGCATCGCTGCCATAAGATGCCACTACGGGGACCACATCTAGACCCGCGGCAATAACTTTCACCACAGCGCCATTAAAGGCTCCAGCGAAATCAACATCTCCTGCCACCAAGGTAAGTAAATCTTGTGGTCCACCTTGTACTGTGCCGACATAACTGAGTTTAACGTCGCCTAAATAGCCCAAGTCTTGTGCCAACTCAGGCAAAGACACCAGTCCCGGATAGCTTTGATAGCGTAGTTCTTTTAAAGCCATTTGCTGAGGTTCATCCACTTGCTGCGTGCTGCAACCAACCAAGGCTGTGCCACCGACCAAGGCAGCTAAAAATAGGCTACGCCAGAGATGGGGAATGTTATGGATTGTCATTTTTTTCATTGTTATGTTCTCCTATCCAACCTGCTGCCAAGCTAAAACTTTACGCTCAACCCAAGTCAGTACCGTATTGAGCAACACGCCCACAGCACCAATCAGCAACATGCCAAAAATAATCAGTTCGACATCAAAAGCCTGACGCCCTTGAATCACGATATTGCCCAGACCATTGCCATAGTTCGCCAATAAAAATTCAGAGCCAATAGTGGCAAGCCATGCGAAAATCAGCCCAAGTTGTAAACCGACAAAAATCTGCGCCGAAGCACCGGGTAATATCAATTTACGAAACGCGTATGTCTTTGGAAATTGGTAGACTTCGGCCACTTCACGATATTTATGCGAAATACTGCTCACACCTTCAAAGGTGTGTAGCGCCACGGGATAAAACACAGATAAGGTAATAAACAGCACTTTGGCGCCGTGTCCCTCACCTAAAAAGGTCGAAATTAGTGGCAACCATGCAAACAGCGAAATTTGACGCAATACATGAAAGCTCGGTGCAAATAACCAATTCGAAAGGCGTGAACTCGCGATCAAGATCCCAAACAACACACCTGCTATCGCACCTATGCCATAGCCAATAAAATTTCGTGCCAAACTTTCGCCGAAGCCTGTCAAAAAGCTCGGTTGTTGGAGCACGGTCACAGCTTTTTGCAGCACGAGCCATGGACTAGGAATCAACTTTGGATCGACCCAGTTTTGCTGTGAAGCCACTGCCCACAGTGCGATAAATGCCACAGGTAGAACGAGTGCTTTTGCTGTTTTAACTAAGACTTGGTGCGCTACCCCGTGTAATGAAAGAATGCTCATGAGTTGCCTCCTACTCGGGTTGCATGAAAGCGTGCCGTTTTTTCTAACCAAGCCAGCAAGGTATCTAAGACATAGCCCGTAATACCAATCAGGATGATCGCCATGAAGATTAAGTCCATCTGCATTAGCTGACGTCCCCACACCATGAGATAACCAATTCCTTCACTACTTGCTAATAACTCGACAAAAACCAATGCCAACCACGCCTGCATAATGCCTTGACGTAAACCACTGATCACACTGGGTAGTGCAGCTGGGAAAATCACTTCTTTGAGTTTCTGCCAATTGCTGTATTGGTAAACCTCTGCCACTTCCATCAAACTATTCGGCACATGAGTAATGCCCTTATAGGTTGCAATCAACAGCGGTGGTAACACAGCCAATGAAATAGCGGCAATCTTCAAAGCCTCATCGATGCCTAAGAAAATCATCAATAATGGAATCCAGCCAACTATGGGAAATTGCGCAACAAGATTCACCGTCGGAAAAATAAAGTCCCGACTACGCTTTGCTAATCCCAACACAGTACCAAGCAAAATCCCGACACTGGCACCAAGCAAGACACTCCATAAAATACGTTTGGCACTGATGGCAAAATGAAAACTCAATTCACCGCTTTGCCATAATTCGACTGTGCTTTGCCACACCAGACTCGGTGCAGGTAAAATCTGCTCAGGCAACCACTGTTTAAGTGTTGCCACATACCATAGACCGAACAACAAAACTGGCATCAGGAGTCCACACGCCACTTGCAAAGTTAGTTTTAAATAGGTCTTAAAAAAATCCAACGCACTTCGGTCACTTTGCAAGGGAACCGAATGTGCAGATACATCCGTAAGGCTCATAATTCTTGTCCTTTTACGCTCTGTTCTGAGACATCAGGTTTTAAAAATTGAATAAATTCCTGATCTTTGCTGATCAAAATAATCAGACCAATAAACACCAGCCCGATCGGTAAAAATAAATTTTGTAGTCCAACCTGTGCGCCAAATACGGCGCCTATCAAGCCACCCAACAGCCCACCCGAAGGTCCGACGAGGGCTAAAATTGGAGAAATCTTAGCCATCGCAGTTTGCTCACCGACTCGGGCGAAAGACATAAAATTGGCGATATGCAACATACCGAGTCCAAGTCCAAACATGACCGAAGCAGGCCACATCAACAGCGTGATTTTGGTTAAGGCTAAAATCAGTAATGCCGTTGCCATCAGGCTTAGGCCAATCAAATAAAACTTTTGATAACCCATCAGCTCAGCCAAACCGCCCATGCTAAATAGCGATCCCACAAAGACGATGCCTTGTACGGTCAGCAGCATCACCGCCATTGGCTCCGAAAGTGCAAAACTTTGGATAGCAATCACCACAATGAAAAAGCCAAAGTAGTTATTTGCCACGCTGCTCAAAAATTCCAATATGCAGACAATCCGCAGCGAGGCATGGGTTTTGATGAGTGCCAAAGGCGCCACAATATCTCGCCATTGAAAATGCGGACGATTCGTCGCTTGCGGAGTACTACGTTGAAAGCACCACGGAGCCAACAGCAAGGTGCCTAAAAAAAGCAAAGACACCACATAAAAACTTCCGCCATAGCCGAAATGCTCGACCAACAACACGCTCAATGCAGGCGCAATCAGGAAATATCCCATCATGTGCGAACCGCGAAACCAACCCGCACGGACTGGACCTAAACGTTTTAAGTTGCTCAAAAAAACGGTATTGATCGAAACAAAGCGCATGGGTAAGACAAAACTTACTAAGGCTGTGACTGCAAAGAGATACCATGCACCAGCTTTGAGTGGCGTTAAGCTATAGACCACAGCGCCCAACACACTGCCGATGCAGAATATTTTCAAAGACCCAAAGCGCTGTACCAACACGCCAATCGGCAATGCCATGATCAAAATGCCAAAATTTTGCGCTGCAGAAATTAGCCCCAATTGCAATTCGGTGGCTTCTAAATGCACGGCATACAAGGAAATTAATACCCGTGCTACACCCACACCCAGTCCAGCCAAAATCGTAAGCAGCACAAAACTGCTCATAAATTTGGTGGTTAATGGACTGGCAATTACATTGCTTTCAATCGGACGACTCATGGCTGCGACTTACTTCGGTTGACCTTGAGCATTAAATTGGCGCCAGTAACCCTCTAACTTCAGCTCTTTCAAGGCATTATTTAGATACTTCGGCTCATACCATGTTTTGGTATCTACATCACGACGGATTAAGCGAGCGTCTTTGGCAATTTTTAAAGCACTATCAATTTGTGAACGATGGAACTCGTCTAGTAGCGGTGTAGTACGGTCCTTTAAATTCCAGCCATCCCACGTTTTTTGATAATCCACCAACGGAATGCCACTTTGTGCCCAAAGTTTATATTGCGCACTACGATTAGCTTCTTGAGAACTCCACTGCGCTTGTTTAATCAGCGTCGTCACGACACGTTGCACCACTTCTGGATATTGTTTTTCAAAACTTTCTGTCACCCAAAAGTGCGCAATCGGTGCAACTTTGGGATCTTTAATTTCTAGTAATGTTTTCGCCACACCACGCGCTTGCAAACTAAATGGCGAAGTAATCGTGGCATCAATATCACCTGTCGCTAAGGCCGTACGTGCCGAATATGCATCTTGCGAAATCACTCGTAAATCGCGCTCAGTTAAATTGTATTTTGCTAATACACGGTTAAAGACGATCTGACCATTGGTGCCTTTAAAGACGGAGAATTTTTTGCCTTTTAGATCTGCAAAGGATTTGGCATTAGAACCGGCAGGCACCACCACATAAGTTGGGCCAAAACGCCCTGTTGAAAACAAGACTTTGGTTTTTAATCCCGTTGAACGTCCAACCAATGAGGGCAAATCGCCATGCAATGCAAAGTCAACTTTGCCATTGGCTAAAGCTTCATTGGTTGCAGGGCCTGCTCCTGGGAAAAACAGCCAATTCACCTTAATGCCATCTTTTTTAAATTCTTGTTCGAGCACACCTCGTAAATGTGCTGTAGCTACAAAACTACCGCCCACTTTGGGTTTGCCCCCCTCACCCGCGCCTGATACAGAAATACGAATTTCTTTGGGATTGGTAGCATGCAATTGAACGCTTAAACCAAGTGCTGAAAGTGCCAAGAAAGTGGCTGCGATTTTTTTAGAAAAGTTATTCATATCGAATGTCCTTAATGATTTAAATTTTTGAATTAAAAGGTGTACTGAACCTGAGCTTGTAGCTCATTGGTGTCTTTTTGATTTGCCGTTTCGACATCAAACAGGTAGTGATTCAGCTGTAATTGGAATTTTGTGGTTTGCGCAAAAAATAGGTTTAAACCCAAAGAGTGAATGTCATATTCACCAATACGACCGCTCGCGGTATCGAGATAGCTTGCGTTGTTTCTATTCGGGTTATAGCGGTCAAAACGGTAATAGCCTTGGACTGACTTCGGCCAGAAATCATCAAATTTGGCATTGGATTTAATACTGTTGTAGAACTGATCACCCAAGGTGTAGAAAGCGGTAAAAGTATGCCCTTCCGCTTTGGCTTCTTTGATGTCTTGGGCTACGGTGTCAACATAATCGGTCTTGCCTTGCAGATATTCATAGGTCACGCCAAATGGGGCATGGTTATAATAAATATCGAAACCCAAACGATCACGTTTTGCAGCATCATCAGTGATTCCGCCGGCTGAAATTTTCGATTCGCCTTTGATATAAGAGGCACCGAACTTCAACTCACGGAAAATGCTGGCGTAGTCCACTGGCAAGGTAAAAGCCACACGACCGATATAATCTTTGCCGTTGTTGTCATCCGCCTTATTACTGGCATTCCCATTGGTTACCCCTAAGGCATACTCAAACAGCGGCGCACGGTAGTTCGATGCAAAGTCGACAAAAGGTTTGGCATCACCACGGACGATAAATCCATTTTGACGGTTAAACAGTCCTAAAAAGGTCGAAGCTGCAGCGGTACTAATGGTTGGACGCAAATCTTCAGGAGACTGCACATCTAAACCAAAGGGTAATAACTGCTGACCGAGCGTAAAGTTGAGTTTGGCAGTTTCAGGGCCCGCATTGGTGGCAAAAGCGTTATAGCGAACAAAGGCATCTAGTAAGTTAAAGTTACTGTTATTGGTGCCATCATTGCGTTTGCCATAACCAAAGGACAATTGATAGTCGAGGTTTTTGCCTTCGTTATAATCACGGAATAAATTCCCGCGTACACCGATCAGCGCAGTCCCAATATCAAATGTCGATTTGGTTGAACCCAACACACCCGTTTCATCGAGCGCACTGGCACGTAGTTGAACCGTGCCATACAGGGTTGTGTCACGGGTCGATTTGGTGGTTTGACGTTCATATTGACGTGACTGATCGTACTTATAGTTTTCAATATCTGCACGTAAGCCGTCGATATCTTCGGATGTTGCTGTGGTCACTTCTGCAACCTGCGTTTCACCTTCAACATCAGCGGCGTTGCTCGTATCGTCTGTCGTCACAGTGGCCGTTTCGACGACTTGGCTTTTCGTCGTACCAGATTCCACTGCATTTAAGCGTTTTTGCAAACTCTCAATTTGTTGTTTTAAGCTGCTCAGTTCTTGCTGAAGTGCTTCATCCGAAGCAAAACTCAGCTGACTGGTTGCGGATAAAATCAGTCCGACCGCAACGGTTAATGTGGTTTTTTTCATGATTTGGTTTCACTAATATTTTTCCCAAAGCGCAAAATCCCCCAACCCCATGCAAGGTGCATGAAGTGAATGTACTGCGTGGGTTTTTTAAAAATTAATCTGAGTGGTCGTAGGTTTTATTCAACTTATGCACGACCGAAACTCGAAGACAGCTTTTAGAATTTAAGCGCGCATCATCGCGAGTGTCATAGCACAACAACATGCCTGTTGTAGGACACGAAAAGCAGAAAGATATCGATGCGTAAAAGTACTCATAAATGTTCCATACAGTGGTGAGTTTTGTTCACTCTAATATGGCAACAACTGTGCCAACATCTTAAATATTTATTTTTTAAAGTTTTATTATTCAAACCCGATAGATTCTGTTGGTTTTGACGCCAAAAAACTGTTGGTTATTCAACAGTTGCTTATTTCAAATCATCAGATATCTCCATTTTTATATCTCATTTTATGAAATAAGCAATACGCCTTGGGCTTTCCTTTGGGCATAAAAAAAACCCACTGACGTGGGCTTTCAATCGATTTTAATTACCGCTTATTGACCAAATTTAGTCGCCATCGCTGTTAATTTTTGATAGCCCGTCGGTAGAAAACGTTGAATTAAATCAATCGCTTTTGCATCATTACCAATCAATAAACGACGCTTATCTTTTTGTACTGCTTCAATGATTTGACGAGCCGCTTCTTCAGGTGGACAGCGCAAGAATTTATTAAAGGACTGTGCCGATTTTTGCGGGTTCATGCCTAAACTTTTCAGGCTATCATTCATTTTTGCGGCATTGGCAATATTGGTACGAATCCCGCCCGGATGAACACATAGCGCACTCACGCCACAGTTTTCAATATCCAATTCTTGGCGTAAAGATTCGGTAAAGCCACGTACTGCAAATTTAGTGGCATTATATGCCGACTGTGTTGGCTGTGCCGTTAAGCCAAACAAGCTGGAAATATTGATGATATGACCTTCACCACTTTGCTTAATATACGGTAAAAACTCCTTGGTGCCATAAACCACACCCCAGAAGTTAATATTGACAATCCACTCCAGCTCTTCGTAGCTTGCCCCTTCAACGGTCGTGCCCAATGCCACACCCGCATTGTTAAAAATCATATTCACCGAACCATGATCTTTAACGGTCTGTGCTGCCCATGCTTTCATTGCCGCAAGGTCTGACACATCGAGTTTTTGCGTGGTTACACGTACATTGCTGGCTTTCACTAAGTCTACGGTTGCCGCAAGACCCTGCTCATTCACATCGCTTAAAGACAGATGACAGCCTTGTTTCGCCAAAAGCACTGCCAATTGCTGACCAATACCTGAACCTGCACCTGTAATGGCAGCCACTTTATTTTTGAAGTTTTTCATTGTGATTCCTTATTCCTTTATGCTGCCGCTTGGCTTTATCACAGCGTGATCTCATTTGCCAATGTGTGCAGTTCGTCGACTTAATATAGTTTTGACAATACATATTGTCAATGTCATCTTAGGACGTGCTAAGCTGTTGAAATCGCCAATGCTTAAACATAGGTTTAAACTGAAATTATTGCTAAAATAAGACAAAATTCTGCTTTAGTTCAGCGTATATTTTCATGACAGATGTAACAAATCACACAGAACAACAACAGGCAAAAAATGTGAAGGAACGTCAATTTAAAGGGCTTTCTCTCAGTGAACGTAAACAAGCGCGACGTGAAAAACTGATTGAAGCCGGTATAGAAGCCTATGGTACACATGGCTTTTTTTCCGTGACCGTAAAAGATATTTGTTTGGAAGCCAAGTTGACCGAACGCTATTTTTACGAATCATTTAAGAAAAGTGAGCAACTGTTCCAAACCATTTTTTTAAAATTAATCGATGAACTGCAACAAAACGTGATGCAAGCCATCATGCAAGCATCAACCGATTCTAAAAAAATGATTGAAGCGGGTTTAACCGCCTTACTGTTAACCTTAAAAAATAATCCACGTATGGCGCGCATCATTTACATCGATGCCATGTTGGTACAAGAGCTACATAACCAAGCGACGATTCATGAAACCATGATGCGCTTTGACCGTATGATTCATGCCTTTGTCATGCTCATGATGCCCAATATTGATCGTTCAGAACGCGAAATTTCAATGGTCGCAACAGGTCTCAATGGTTATGTCACCCAAATCGCGATTCGCTGGGTCATGAGTGGTTATAAACAACCGATTGACGAAGTTTTATCGTCATGTAGCGTGGTCTTTTTGGCCTTGTTGGATGCTTTTTCTGAAAAACCCAGGAAATAAATTCTGAGCTCAACACTGATCTTTACAATTTTTTGAATGATTTTTTTGTGACAACAACATGATGCAAAGCCCATGTTGTTGAATATTTCAGGATTTAAATTGTCACAATTTCTTTCTAAACCCCAATGAAAGATCATTTTTGCAATGATACTGTCATAATTAATCTTTGTAATAAGCCTGTCATAAATATAAAACGGTCTACCGTTTACATAAAATAGGGTATTGCGCTGTGAAAGATGACTATATTTTAATCGTCGACGACGAACTCCCGATTCGGGAAATGATCCATACTTCACTGGATATGGCTGGTTTTCAATGTCAGCAAGCTGAAGATGCCAAACAAGCGCACCAAATGATTGTGGATCAGCGTCCTGCACTGATTTTATTAGATTGGATGATGCCTGGCGGCGTGAGTGGTGTAGACCTATGTCGTCGTTTAAAACGCGATGAAAATTTGTCAGAAATTCCAGTCATCATGCTCACTGCGCGCGGCGAAGAAGACCATAAAGTTCAAGGTCTAGACGCGGGTGCAGATGACTACATGACCAAACCCTTTTCCACCCGTGAGTTGGTGTCACGCATTAAAGCGGTGCTACGTCGCTCAAATGCATTGGGTGGTGAAAAAACCATTGATGCCAATGGCTTAATCCTCGATCCAGTCAGCCAACGTGTCAGCTTTGGCAACACCATTTTAGATATGGGACCAACTGAATATCGTCTACTGGCCTTCTTCATGACTCATCCTGAACGTGCCTATACTCGTGCTCAATTATTAGATCAGGTTTGGGGTGGAAACGTGTATATTGAGGACCGTACCATTGACGTTCATATTCGTCGTTTGCGTAAAGTTCTTGAACCTTTCCAAGCAGATCGTTATGTGCAAACTGTTCGTGGTACAGGTTACCGTTTCTCTACCCGTGCAGATGCTGTGATGGGTTAGTCATTTTAGGTCTTTAATTTTCTATGTACGAACCGTATCCCGTCCCTGAACTTGCCAGTGAACATAAAAAATTCCGTTACAGCAGTTTATGGACTTTTGCCAAGCAGGATTTAAGACTGCTGGCATTTTTCCTGCTCATTGCTGCACTCATCGGCTTTGGTATCGGGTACTTATGGATCTGCATCTTAATTGCCTTTGCAGTGTTCTTTGCATTGCAAATGCGCTCGCTGTACTTGGTTAACGAATGGATTTCAAACCGTCCCTATGATGTTCCGCCAAATTTAGACGGCATTTGGGGGGCTTTGCTCTTTAATGTATACCGTGCGCAGCGCCAAGAACGCATCGTACAAGCTGAAATGGTCGGCCTAATTGACCGCGCTCAATCTTCCTTGGTGGCGCTTGCTGAAGCTGTGGTATTGATTGATGAATTACACCAAATCGAATGGTGGAACCCTGCCGCAGAAAAGCTTTTAGGGATTCAACAGCTCGATCAAGGGCGCAATATTTTAAGTATTTTAAGACAGCCTAGTTTTATCGAATACTTTACCAATATCGATTTAGCTCCCGATGGTTTAAAAATGAAATCATCGGTACTTGAAGACCATTATGTACAAGTCAAATTAACCCGTTTTGGTCGCGAAAGTCGTTTATTGGTGGCTTATGACGTCACGCGCATGCATAACCTTGAGCAAATGCGTAAAGACTTTGTCGATAATATTTCACATGAGCTACGCACACCACTTACGGTTTTAAGTGGCTATATCGAAACCTTTACCGATCAGGAAGATTTAAATCCACGCTGGAAACGCGCATTCGATCAAATGCAGTCTCAAACCCGCCGTATGAATGCTTTGGTTAATGACTTGTTATTATTATCTCGTCTGGAAAATGATAAAAAAGTTGCTAAAAATCAAATCATTGAAATGCCCAGCCTAATGAACCAACTATATGACGATGCACATGCTTACAATGTGGATTATGGACATACACTGAATCTCGAGATTGATAGTCACTGTGACCTGATCGGATCAGATATGGAATTGGCGAGTGCCTTTAGCAACCTCATCACCAATGCGATTAAATACACCCCCAAAGGCGGCACTGTGACCATTGGATGGCATGATGATGGTACGCATGGTTATTTTACTGTTGAAGATACCGGTATCGGGATTGACCCGAAACACTTACCCCGTTTGACGGAACGTTTTTATCGTGTGGACAGCGCCCGTAGCCGCCAAACGGGGGGCACAGGTTTAGGTCTTGCCATTGTAAAACACGTTTTAATGCAACATCAGGCACACCTTGAAATTGAGTCCAAAGAAAATCGTGGCTCACTGTTTAAGGTGGTCTTCCCTAAAGAACGCTTGTATCACGTGAGCTAAGCAGAATCATCCCGCCGGTCTTGCTGTGCTTCCAACTGTTGTTCTTGTTGTTTGGCACGGCGATATGCAGGACGCTGTTGCATCCGTTGTAAGAAAGCCTGAATTTGTGGATATCGCCCTTGCGTTCGGGTCATGACGGCTTCTAATGGAAACGTCATCTGAATATCCGCAAAGCTAAACGGTCCCGCAAAATATTCATTTTCCGCTAAATGGTTTTCTAAAAACTCGATATGTTCTTTTAAGCGAGGTCGTACAAAACCTTTTTTGACCCCATCACAAATGCGATTAGCTACGGGTTTGATGACCCAAGGTACATGGCGTGGCACATTGCTCATGACCAACTGCATCACCAATAACGGCATCAGAGAACCTTCGGCATAATGCATCCAAAAGCGATATTGTTGTTTTGAATGTTCCGCCTTGGCTGCAAAAAAATCATGCCGATCGTACTTCTCTTGTAAATACTCCAAGATCGCTGCAGATTCTACCAAGACCAGTCCATCATCCTGCAATATGGGCGACTTTCCTAAAGGATGGATGACTTTAAGCTCAGGGGGAGCAGACAAATTTGGCTGGCGCAGATAAAACTGAACCTGATAATCCAGTCCTAATTCCTGCATTGCCCATAAAATACGAAATGAACGAGATTTTTCTAGATGATGTAGCACCCGCATGGGTTCATCTCCTATATGAAGTCTAAAATTTTCTTATTTCTGGCAAGCCATTACTATTTTGAAGTACTTAAATCATAAAAAGTGTCAGATCACTGCTTAGGGCTATATCAAAACTAAATTTTGCACAGTACAGCAGCGACCTGCTTTTAAATTAAACTAGAGTGGTTTTAATGTCTACACTGCGCAATAAAGTTTTTGTCACTGGGGTTTTTTCACAAATGGACAAGATTTTTTTCTCTAATTCTGCATCCAAGGGCGTTTGAAAATGTAGACGTCGCTCAACCCATTCAGCACCTTCACGGTTTGCACAAAAGTCTGCCTCAACACGAAACTCACCCAATTGAATTTGTTTATGTGCTGCATACATGCGCAAGGTAATCATGGTGCATGAAATTAAGGAGGCACACAGTAAATCATACGGTGCTAAACCTAAATCCCCGCCACCAAATGATTCGGGCTTATCGGTAATAAGTTGATGTTTTCCACTCTGAACTTCACCTAACCACGGTGCTTCTAAGGTGTTTACTGTTGCCGTTGCGACGATACCCATAATGACTCCCTCATGGTTATGCCGCACCATTTTTACCACAGGTACGGCTGTTCATTTTTATTTTTAAGTTAACGTGATGGACGCATTTTATCAGGGAAAGCCGGTGCTTCTAGTCGTGGACCATCATAGTCAGGAATAGAGCCAAAGCGTTCGTCCTGATTAATCCACTGCTCACGGGCAATATTCAATTCTTCTTGTGTGCGCCCCACAAAATTCCACCACAGCAGAATCGGTGATTCAAAAGGTTCACCCCCTAATAATAAAACACGGCCACCTGCGTGCAGATCAATTTTGACTTGGGTTAAGCCCGGCTCAAGTACCACCATATTGTCTTCATTGAGCTCGTGACCATTGACACTGGCAGTCCCTTCGAGGGCCATAAAGCCATATTCAAATTTTGGATTGAGCGGCAAGACGGTACTTTGACTTTCCGAACTACGCAGATCGACACCTAATAATTCACTATGTACTTTTACCGGCGATTTAGTCTGCAAAAATTCACCGACCAAGACCGTTAATTCAATCCCGTCTTGTGTCACCACTGGCAACTCTGGGTAATGGTCAAACTGGGGCGCCATATTGATTTTGTCATCTGGCAATGCAATCCAAAGCTGCGCAGCATGCATTTGCGTTTCAGATTCTGGAGCAACTTCAGTATGTGAAATACCATAACCCGCTGTCATGAGATTGACTTGTTTGGGCTGAATTAGCTGATGTGTGCCCAAACTATCAGTATGCATCATGGTGCCATCAATCATCCAGGTGAACGTTTGCAAACCAATATGTGGATGCGGCCCTACATCTAAGCCATCACCTTGAGGGAAATGCACTGGACCGGCATGGTCAAGGAAACACCATGCACCAATCATCCGTTTATGCCGACTCGGTAAAGCACGTTTAATCACTGTGCCTTGACCAATTTCAGCACGGCGCAGTGGAAATTCTTGAATGAACTGATTGACGTATTTTTCACAATCGTCGGAATGAGATATTTCTGTGTAATTGGTATTGGTCATATTCTTACCCTAAATTTGGCTAAGCCGATGCAAGGACTATCGGCTAGAGCTATGCATTTTTTTCCATTATATCTGCATTAACTCAATCTTCTTCAGCTGTCATTAATACGCTGAATCACAGAGATAGGACAATCGTTTTTTTGTTGCCTAATATGACATACAGCATAACAGTTATTGATGCTTATTTAGACAATACCCAATGCTAAATTACTTACTCAAATCACGTGAAATGTGAATTTAAGTAACACAAATTAACACTCACTTTTGACCAAACAATACCAAATAATTCACAAATCATTGAAATAACGTGTTTAATTTTAAATAAAAATGATATAGATTATTTAAGTTACATAAACTTACATACAAACCATGCTCACCCGTCGGTAATCTTGCATGATCAATGAGTATAAGAAAGAATCACATGCACTGATCCAAAAAGCCTTGAAAGGAACCTTTGTTCGTGTTCCTGCTCAATTTCGTCAAGAATTTTTCCACTACCATCGTCGTCAACTTTTTAAATTCTTTTTCCAAGTCAACATCGTTGCACAATTGGCCTATCTCTCTTATGCCATAGCGGATTGGTTTATGTTGCCCGATGTGGGCTTGCTCGCGATAGGCTTAAAAACGGCCTATACCTTACTGATGATGGGCATCACATGGGGCATTTATACATATAGCAAGAGCATTTTACTCTTTGACTTGATGCTTCCCCTATCGATCGTTGGTGCTTCTGCGCTGTGGTTTAGCCTACTCAATTTATCCAATAGCCCCGATGTGCCGATCTATTTATATGCATCTTTGGTTTTTATTGTGTTAGCCAATTTATGTGTGCAAATCCGCTTTAAGGCTGCTGTGCTCATTTCTCTATGTATCAGTCTAATTTTACTGATTGGGGTATATTTCGCCATTTCTGGCAATATCCATCAACTGCAACTGTTTATCTTGATCTATTCGCCCGTGTTGTTATTTAGTTTGTATATCAGTTGGAATTCAACGCAAAAATCTAGAATTGTATTTTTACACAGTAAACTCGATCAGTTGAACCGTGAAGCGCTCAATATTATGGCGCATACCGACGTGCTGACCGGCTTAAACAATCGCCGTCAATTTATTCAACTTGCCAATTATCATATTCATCATCAGTCCAAACCGTTACAGCCGCTTTCATTACTGATTTTTGATGTCGACAAATTTAAAAATATTAATGATCAATTTGGGCACTATATTGGTGATCATGTTTTACAACAAATTGCAGAAACGTGCCGACATACCTTACGTAGCCAAGACATCATTGCCCGCTTCGGCGGTGAAGAATTTATAATTCTTTTACCGCAGACACACCTGCGTCAGGCTCAAGATATTGCCGAACGTCTACGACGGGCAATAGCCGATGATTATTTAGAACTTGATACACTACAAAAACTTAAATTTACCGTTTCAATTGGTGTTGCCGAATTTGGTCAAAAAAACCGAGATTTACAAAGTGTCATTCGCATGGCCGATCAGGCACTTTACCAAGCAAAATCTGCAGGACGCAATCAAATTTCAACTTATAAAACAGCAAGTTAATAATATATTTTGTAACATTCATCAGACGATTTTTTATCATTCATTCGAAAAATCCCTAGTTTCAGGTAGATATTTCTGTGTGTTTTTTGTTCATAATTTGTCCTAAGCCATTTATGGAGAAGAGACATGTCTGTTGATGTACGAATGAGTTCTCGGACTAATTCGTCTGCTCAGGAAGTTCGTAAAAATCATACTCATACTTTGAAACTTTCTGAGTGTGATCTTGCCAATCGTGCCGAGATTGAACAAGCCATTGCAGATCCTTTTGCACGTATTCCTACGCAGTTTAGAAACTATTTTCTACAACATCAGTATGCCCATCAGTTACCTTATTTGCGTCAAGTGAACTACATGGCGCAGATTACGTTTCTTCTTTATTTCTTTGCTGACATTTTTATTATCCCTGACATGTTCTTTTGGTCAGGTCTTTCTCGAGTGGCTATGATTATTGCTGCCCTATTGGTCAGCTTTTATCTGTTTAAATACAAAAAAGATATTCGTGTGCTCGACATGATCTTACCGATTGGGACAGTCTGTAGCACCGCGATTTGGATTGGCTTATTACTGGCTTCAAATAGCCCAATGGTCTCGTCCTATATCTATGGTGCAGCAATCTTTATTTTAATTGCCAATGTCTGCGTACAAACACAATTTAAGCCTGCCTTGTATTGTTCGGGTCTCATTTCGCTATTGGTATATTTTGCGGTGAGTCAGCTTTTATCATGGCAAGAAGCACTGATTTTTGTGGTGGTGTCTATTCCTGTTTGGATGATCAGCCTGCATATGAGTTGGAACAATACGCTCAATGCACGCCGTCATTTTTTACGTACCCTGCTTGACGACTGGAATATGCATACGCTGAAAAATCTTGCGCATACAGATGAGCTCACCCAGTTATACAACCGTCGTCAGTTTGTTCAATTGGCTGAGCATCGCATCCATGAATGGCCAACGCCTGCAAGCACTTGCTTATTGATGTTTGATGTCGATCATTTTAAACATATTAATGATAATTACGGGCATGATGTTGGTGATCAGGTACTGCAATGTATCGCTGAAACCACCCGCAAAGAAATGCGCCAAAAAGATGTCTTGGCTCGTTTTGGTGGTGAAGAATTTATTGTGCTTCTGTCTGAAACGCAAATACAGGATGCAATGTTGATCGCGGAACGTATTCGTTTAACGCTTCAAAATCAATCTTTGCTGAATGTCGCAAATCATCCGATCCAATTTACCGTTTCCATTGGTGTTTCACAGCTTAAATCACATAAGCAAAATTTAACTGAACTGATTAAGCAAGCTGATATTGCACTGTATCAGGCAAAAGAAAATGGCCGTAACCGTGTAGAGCGCTATGATTCAAGCATGAAACCCGAACGTAAATCGACGAAGTCTTGGCAAAGCTTTACTCATAAAGCGAAGCCTAAAGCTGAACCGAATAATGAAAGCGATAGTAGTTGGTCAATTGTTTATAAATAGAATGTAGAGATATAAAAAAGGACGCCGAAGCGTCCTTTTTTATTAGTAGAATTATCTAGGTTTCCCTAAATAGCCTCAAGCATAGCTCTTGGCGTAATTTAGGCAAGAAATGTTGTTTCTTGAAATCCAAAACTGCCGCGAGCATAGCTCTTGGCGTAAAACTGGCACGAAGCAGTGCTTCGTGCCAGTTTTACTCCCATTCAATAGTTGCAGGTGGTTTAGACGATACGTCATAAACAACACGAGAAACTTCAGCAATCTCGTTCATGATACGTGTAGAAATCTTGTCTACAAGATCATAAGGAAGGTGTGCAAAACGTGCAGTCATAAAGTCCACAGTTTCTACAGCACGAAGCGCGATCACCCATGCATAACGGCGGCCATCACCCACCACACCAACCGATTTCACGGGTTGGAATACAGCAAATGCTTGCGCAGTTTTGTCATACCAGCCGCTTGCGCGAAGTTCTTGCATGAAGATGTCATCTGCTAGACGAAGGATGTCAGCATATTCTTTTTTCACTTCACCAAGGATACGTACACCTAGACCTGGGCCTGGGAATGGATGACGGTAAAGCATTTCAAATGGAAGACCTAAAGTTGTACCTAAACGGCGAACTTCGTCTTTGAACAAATCACGGATTGGCTCAACCAATTCGAATGCTAAATCTTCTGGTAAACCACCCACGTTGTGGTGTGATTTAATCACGTGCGCTTTACCTTGTTTGCTTGCCGCAGATTCAATTACGTCTGGGTAAATAGTACCTTGAGCAAGGAAGTTCACACCGTCAAGCTTACGTGCTTCTTCAGCAAAAACTTCAATGAATTCACGACCGATGATTTTACGTTTTTTCTCTGGATCAACTTCACCAGCAAGTGCTGTTAAGAAGCGATTTTCAGCGTCAGCACGAATCACGCGGATACCCATGTTTTTCGCAAACATGTCCATCACTTGCTCGCCTTCGTTCAAACGAAGTAAACCGTTATCTACGAATACACAAGTCAATTGGTCGCCAATCGCACGGTGTAAAAGTGCAGCTACAACAGATGAATCGACACCGCCTGAAAGACCCAAGAGAACTTTTTGATCACCAATTTGCTCACGAAGTTGTTCTACGCGAAGATCGATGATGTTTTCTGAGTTCCACAAGTTACGGCAACCACATACGCCATGTACGAAGTTAGACAATAACTCAGCACCTTTCGCAGTGTGTGTCACTTCTGGGTGGAATTGGATACCGTAGAAACGACGTTTTTCATCAGAAACCATCGCCACTGGGCAGCTTGGTGTGCTTGCAGTGATTTGGAAACCTTCAGGAATTTGAGTCACTTTATCGCCATGACTCATCCATACTTTTAATTGGTCTTTGGTATCTTCAAGATCACCAATTAAAGCATCACGGACTTTAATATCAACTTCTGCATAACCAAATTCATGCACAGTACCTGGCTCAACTTTACCGCCAAGTTGTTCTGACATGGTTTGTAGACCATAGCAAATACCTAAAACAGGTACACCAAGTTCAAATACAACTTGTGGTGCGCGCGGACTACCTTCTTCATGAACACTTTCTGGACCACCTGAAAGAATGATCCCGTTTGGGTTAAATGCACGAATGTCTTCTTCAGACATATCAAATGCGTACATTTCTGAATAAACACCAGCTTCACGTACACGACGTGCAATAAGCTGACTATATTGAGAACCGAAATCCAAAATCAGGATACGGTCTTCAGTAATTTGGGTATTGGTAGTCATGGCAAACAACTATGCAGGCAACGAATATAAGCGCCGTATTCTAACATTTTTCTTGGACTTTCGCACACTATTCGGACAGGGACAAAAACCACAAGCCAAACGATGTTTTTTACAACACATTTCAGGGCTTTATTGATTTGCTTTAAATCAGCGATAGACATGAAAAAAGCGGCAGAACGCCGCTTTGATGGATGCTCGGACTCATAACCGCTTTATTTTGATTTTTCAATCCAATGATCAAAACTAAATTTACCTGCACCATGTAACATGAGAAATAATAAGCCGCCTGACATCGCCAAATTTTTCATAAAGTTAATGCCATCTTCTGCACCGCCATGGAATAAAAATGCAGTGATTAAACTAAATACGGTTAGACCCAGTGCCGCAAACCGCGCTTGAAAACCAAACAATAAAGCTAAGCCACCACCCAACTCGACTAAAATGGTGATCGGAAGTAGCCCTGCCGGTACACCCATTGACTCCATATAACCTGCGGTTGCAGTGTAAGCGGTAATTTTACCCCAACCTGCCACAATAAAAATATAAGCCATCAAAATACGTGCAACGAGACTGACTACCGCATTGATTTGCGGCTGTTGACTCAGATTTTTCACCACTAGATTTGGATTAAACATACTGAAACCTATTTTTAATACTGTTCAAAAGATGTGCTTAGATTAGGTCGTTTCTTATTCTCTTTAAATATGCTTTTATAATATTCATCATTCCATATATAGAACGATTTTACTGATAATTAATTACGTTTTAATACTGACTTTGCTGCCCCAGACTGATAGCATCAGACCACTATTTTACGCATATAAGCCCCATGGAACTGATTGATTTTATACTACATGTTGATGACCATTTACTCGAGTTCATTACCAATTATGGCGTATGGATTTATGCAATTCTGTTCCTGATTATTTTTGTTGAAACCGGTTTAGTGGTCATGCCCTTTTTACCGGGTGACAGTCTTCTGTTTGCAGCAGGCGCGCTCGCTGCGTCAACAGGTGCCATGGATCCATGGGTTTTGGTGATTTTGCTGTTTATCGCTGCGGTCTTGGGCGACACGCTGAATTACCATATTGGTAAATATATTGGCCCACGTGTCTTTGAAATTGAATCACGCTTCATTAACCGTCAACATTTGGTCAATACGCAAAAATTCTTTGAAAAACACGGTGGTAAAACCATTATTTTTGCCCGCTTTATTCCTTTTGCACGAACCTTCGCGCCTTTTGTCGCAGGTGCAGGCAGCATGAACTATAAGTACTTCCTGACTTTTAACATGATTGGTGCGATTTGTTGGGTTGGCTCATTTATCACTTTGGGTTATTTATTTGGCAATATGCCCATCGTGAAAGATAACTTCACCCATCTGATCTTCGGCATCATTATTATTAGTGTTTTACCGGGCGTGATTGGTTTTATTCGAGCAAAATTAAAGAAATAAACCGATGTGGTGAACGCCTTTAAGCAAAAAAGCGTAAAACCACGGGAAACATACATAAAATCAGCATCAGGGCCGATCCTTTATACAGAAGATCGGCCTTAATTTTTTGGGTCTTACCGGCCAAAATCGTCCGTCCAAATGACATCCAAAACAATGCAACTGGTAGCAAAACCACGCTAAATACAGCGAAAACCAAAATAAAATTTAATGGGCTAGCCCAAGTTTCAATTGGGAAAATACCTGCAGCAAAAAGCAACGCTTTAGGATTTTTTAACGAGGAAATAAATAATTCACGTGGTTGAATTGAAGGATGTTTTTGATTGTACTGATGTAAATGCGTCGATTTCCACAAATGAAAAGCCAACCATAAAACATAGGCAATACTGAGAAAATGTAGCAAGTGAATTAAATTCGGCCACACTGGAGCGCTTAAATGAATAATCAACGCCCACAAATTAATGGCATAGAAATAGCCCAATAATTCTGCAGGAATCAGCATGCACGTCTTTGCAATGCCTTGTTGATGTGCAGAGCTTGCCATTAGTGCATTGCTAGGTCCCGGCGTCATCATCACCGCAATCATTGCCAATACAAAAAGCCAACTCTCAATCATGAATACCCAGACAATGTTTCAAAGCGCACACCTTAGCCGAAATGAATTTAAAAAAACAAGTACGCACTAGGTCAGTTTTATCCTTGTACAAGTCAATGCACTCACGCTGAATGTTCAATACCAGAAGGAGGTATTGAAATACACCAATAATATTTAATTTAATTTTTTCATAGATTTAAATATTTTATTGGCTCTAAATAGTGCAGTTTATTTGGCTCAAAAAAAATGCCAATAGACGCCTCGCCTACTGACAAATTTTATTACACTTTTCTCATAGCACAGGCCTGAGCCCCTGCTCATGATCCGTTTATGATTTTGCTGCGGTAGCCGAATTTGCGCGAACGATAATCGGACAACCTTTAAATTTTGCTGCCTGTACAATCGCTTCTTGCTCACCTAGAACGCGTGAAAGCTCGGTACGTTTGGTATTTGAAGATTGTCCCATATTGACCGAAATACTCGGACCAATTCCCCAACCTCCACGGCTGCCCCAGCCACCACCGAGGCCAACACCGACACCAACGCCTGTGCGCTTCGGTGTTTCTACACCATTTTGAATATAGTCGTGGATTCGGTTGTATTCGCTTTGCAATTGTTGGCAACTCAAAGACTGATACTGTGTAGGTGAAACATAGCTTGGTTTAGGCGTACTTGCACATGCACCCAATACAACAGCAGTGAAAGCAACTAGACCACATTTAAGTGCATTCATACTTTTCTCGATACTACTTTTGCTCAATTTCATTGAACAATGATTGATAGGCTTGCGTCAATTTATGATCTGCAGCCAAATGGATTAAAGGTTGATTTTTATGATGCGATTCTTTCATCAGCACTGAAGGCGGTAACATGCTGTCCAATACAGGAAGACCTTCATCTTTGAGTTGTTGTACAACTTCACGCGGCAACTTCGCCTGTGCCTGAAATTGATTGACCACAATGCCTTCAATTTCTAAATGATCATTATGATCATCCTGCGTTTCCAACACATTTTCGATCAGTGTCTGTAAGGCACGTTTTGAAAACACATCGCAGTCAAATGGAATCAGCACGCGATCTGCCGCAATCAGCGCAGATAAAGTAAAAAAGTTAAAGGCCGGAGGTGTATCAATAAATACCCGATCATATTGACCGCTCATCTGCTGCAAAGCATCGCGGAGTTTGTAAATTTTATGCTTAGATTCTAAGGCATGTGCCAACGCGCCTAAATTTGGACTGGCAGGAATCACATCTAAACGTGGATACGGCGATGCATGCACATAACTTTCCAAACCTTTGGCACGACCTTTCAAAATCGAACCGATGGCATTTCCCAACAAACCTTTACTTTGTTGTGTCCCCAAGACTTCTTCAAAATAATTTTCAATATTGGGTTCAAGTGCAGGCTTATCTGCCGAATACGTCGCATCATCCCCCAACAAATATTGACTTGAATTGGCTTGAGGGTCGAGGTCAATCACCAAAGTTTTTAAACCTTGGTGCGCGCTTATCGCAGCTAAATTGACCGTAATACTCGATTTCCCCACACCACCTTTTTGGTTAAATACCACACGCGTACGCATTCAAAACCCTCTAATCTTTGTTTTTCTACTCAAGCCTTGAAATCGGCCATGTGGATAAGCCATTTATCCAAAAACTGGTTTGATTATAACCAATGTAATGATGAAAATAAGTGCAACAGCTGCAATAAATAAGCCCGCACGGCGCTGAACCAATAAAACACTGTCATCTTTCTTATAAGCTTTAGATAAAGAAGACAGCAGCGCCAAAAACAGTACAACTTTGGCATAGAACCATGGCTGCACATCAAAGTTTTTCATAAACAATAAGATAATTCCTGTTACGGCAATTAGTGTCATTGAGCCATGTTGCAAAGCAACAAAAAACTTCCGACCTGCTGGATTGGGTAAATTGCCCTGCGTCCCTTTAAACAGCGTAAAAGCACGAATGAAAATGGCAGCACAGCCTAAAGCCACGCCACACATATGAATGATTTTAATGATTAATTGCGTTTCCATGGCTCACCTTAAGATGACTTAGGTGCATGCGCACATTCAGGGCTAGTAGTGTCTTGACCATTCCATTCTTCGGGTAAAAACGCATGAATGGCCAAAGCATGAATTTGCCCCGGACTAAGTAAATCACCGGCTGCGGCATAGACTTTTTGATGACGTTGCACCAAACGCAAGCCTGCAAAAGCCTCACTCACGATCACAGCTTTAAAATGCGACTCTTTACCTGGGAAATAACCACCATGACCTGCGGACTCATTCACCACTTCAAGATGTGTAGGCGCTAATGTCTGTAGACGCTCAATTAATTGCTGTTCTAAACTCAAAACGGCTCTCCCAAATTCAAAAAAAGGTTCAACTGATCTTAGTATAGCCTGTATTTGTTGAAGTTCTTGTGTCGCAAAGTTGCTGAAACCATCTGAATTGCATGATTTCATCAAAATGGAAGCCTTCGACCTGCAAAAATCTTCCGAATTTCAAACAAATTGTTTTTATTTTATGCAAACGATGCACAGATTTTCATAAAGTTATTGACCTGAAAAATCCTTAATGTATTATACGTGGCTATGCGGGAATAGCTCAGTTGGTAGAGCATAACCTTGCCAAGGTTGGGGTCGGGAGTTCGAGTCTCCTTTCCCGCTCAAAATTTTTTCATTCGGTTTTTTATTTAAAAAATTGGATAGACTCCGCGGGAATAGCTCAGTTGGTAGAGCATAACCTTGCCAAGGTTGGGGTCGGGAGTTCGAGTCTCCTTTCCCGCTCCAAATTTTTTTCGATTCAGTTTTTTAGTAAAAAAACAGGATAGACTCCGCGGGAATAGCTCAGTTGGTAGAGCATAACCTTGCCAAGGTTGGGGTCGCGAGTTCGAGTCTCGTTTCCCGCTCCAGATTTAAAAGGCCCTAGTCGAAAGATTAGGGCTTTTTTATTGTTGATTTAATTGATATTTATTCATCTAATTAGAATTATTTACTAAAGCCTACTTATAAATTTTACTGCTCAGCTCTATATTCAGTGCCCAAAATGTGACCATTATGTGCCACACCGTATATAAATCACTTTAAATGACCTCAAACGCTACTCAATTACATACAATTTTAGACTGTTTAGATTTAAAATCGAGGCCTAAAAAATCGAATTTCCCCCCCAAATTTGAACTTATTTCTTAAGTTTGTGACCAATCACTTTTCTAAAGTGACCATCGGTGACCAAAATTTTTACCTAAAAAAGCTCATTTTTAGATATTCATCTAAGTTTTAAATAAATCAATTCAAATTATCTAGATAAATTTTAACGATCGTTCAAATTTCATATCTACTTTGTGACCAATCAAGATTTCAAAATGACCATCGGTGACCAAACTACTCTTCACTGGACTGATTATTAATATTTTTTTTAAAAATCAATAAATCTCCAACCTCTACCTCTAGTGCTGTGCAAATCTTATCAATTGTCTCAAAATCAATTCTTACAGACTCATCATTATAAAGTTTATGTAAAGTAGATTTATTAATTCCAGTGCTTCTAACCAGATCAGCAACTTTTAGCTTTCTTTCTGCCAACAAAACTGCCAAGTTTGAAATAATCATAAAATTTCCTAGTTAAATAATAAAAAGTGCTTGCAAAGACATAAAAATATGATAATTTACGTTTTAGGGATAATTTTTCCTATTTAACTAGTAAAAAATCAGAGGCTTTTATTATGTCATATACCTATCTTACAGCCCAACAGCTGGCTGAAAAAATTCAGTACGACGCTCGTACTATTCGCAATCAACTTAAAGATAGCGTCTTCATTGAAGGTGTTCACTATATTCGTCCTTTTGGTGGACGCAAGATTCTCTTTGTCTGGGAGCGTATCGAAAAGGAAATGCTGAAATTTACAGGTTTAAGCATGGATGCTCTTCAATAATTGACTATAGAGGAACTATGAATATGGCTAGCATCCGCGAACGAAATGGAAGGCTCATTGCTGACTTCCGTTATATGGGTATTCGATGCAGAGAAACAACGAGCCTTGAAGATAACGCATACAACCGAAGAGTACTAAAGAAGCGTCTAGAACAACTGGAAGCTGAAATCACTTTAGGTACTTTTGAATATGAAAAATATTTTCCTAAAAGTAAAAAAATTGATGACTTCAAAGAAAAACGTAGTCAACAAATTGCAGTACAAACACAAGTGCCACTTTTCAAAGATTTTACAGCTTTGTGGTTTAAACAGAAACAAATTGAATGGAGAGGTTCTTATCAACAAAAAGTAGCGATTGTCATTAAAAATTACTTGTTACCTGCTTTTGGTAATCTTGTTTTAACAAAAATTAAGAAGTCAGACTTGCTGAACTTCCGTGCCTCTCTCGCCAAAGTGACACACGGAAAAAATCAAACAAGTCTGAAAGCATCTAGGATTAATCAAATCATGACGCCTTTACGTATGATACTGAATGATGCGGCTGAACGATACGAGTTTGAGTCGCCTTATAAAAATATTAACAATCTGAAAGAAAGTAAAATTGAAGTCACACCTTTTTCTCTGGAGGATGTACATAAAATTATCACCACGGTACGTGATGACTTTAAACCTTATTACACCATCCGCTTTTTTACGGGCATGCGTACTAGTGAAATTGATGGCCTTCAATGGAAGAACATTGACTTACCACGCCGTGAAATTCATATCAGAGAAGCGTTAGTAAATGGGGAACTTGGTGGAACCAAAACTTATGGTTCTGACCGTACCATACAAATGAGTGATCGGGTTTATCAGGCCTTTCTACAACAGAAAAGCTTAAATAATGGTAAATCCAGTTTTGTCTTCTGTAATCGTGATGGTGGGCCTCTCGATTATCGCTTGGTAAGCAAGCGTGTCTGGCATCCCCTGTTACGCTTTTTAGGGCTAAAGCCCCGTCGTGCTTATCAAACACGCCATACAGCAGCAACACTCTGGCTGTCGGCAGGCGAGAACCCGGAGTGGATCGCACGCCAGCTGGGACATTCAACCACTGAAATGCTGTTTCGGGTCTATAGCCGTTACATCCCCAATGTTACACGTCGCGATGGCAGTGCTTTTGAAGCCATGCTAGAAAAACTCAATACAGAGGAGCTTGCACATGAATAGTAAGGCTTTCTTTGGTGGTGTGGTCGTCAGCCCAGAAGCAGATATGGTCGCTCGTGAATTAATCTATGAGCTACAAATTCCCAAACTGCACAATCTGGCCTTTTTGCTGAAAGTTAACAAATGTTTCGATGACCATCAGGCGTTGAGACTTTGGCTACAGCGAATGCTAGATGATGGACAAGCCCATTACGATGATTTAGCCCAACAAGCCCGTATCCGGTTAATAAATCTAGCTCCCTGATCTAATAAATATACAAGGTCATCAAATTGATGACCTTAGCCCCTTAAAGCTGAAATAAATTGTACAGATAAAACAATTAGAGTAAGGGAGTTTGCACTTCTGCGTAGTGATAATGGAAAAGAAGAAGTTGCAGTAAGCAATAATGAACCCACATTTCATCCAATTCCAGTGGCAACGGCTGAGGATGTGGCTTATCGGAAAGCCTGCCAGTAATTTTTCATGATTGTGTTCAATTGACAAGGAATGATGATGACTTATATTTTCTGCATAATGATTGTCCTCACCATTATTTATTTTGGATGGTTGAAATCTTCTCGTAGACAGCAAAGAAAAGCCAGATTGCAAAGATTGCGACAACAATCTGTTCAAGATCGTGAGCATCAATCCGTGCAGGATGCCAAACGTCAATCTTTTCAGGATATTGTATCTTCAAGTTCCTATATCAATACACTTGATCAAAGTGATTCTAACACTCGTCATTCAGGTGAGGGCGGCGCATTTGGTGGCAGTGGTGCTTCTGGTTCATGGGATAGCACATCATTTTCCGATTCTTCCGGTTCCGATGGTGGTGGAGATAGCGGAGGCGGAGATAGTGGCGGTTCAAGCGATTAAAATGCAGTCTACAGCATGCCCACTTGCGTTACTCTTGCATCTTGTTAAAGTAGCGACTTGTACAGAATAATGTTGCAAAAAATATAGCTATTCATTTGAGTGCATACATCAAAAGGACATAAAATGTTTGCCAAAATACTGATATTTATCATTGCTTTACTTCATGTTTATATTTTGATTCTGGAAATGTTCCTGTGGGACAAACCCGCTGGCCGAAAAGCTTTTGGTCATACTGCTGAACAGGCGAAAGTAAGCAAAACATTGGCTCAAAATATGGGGCTATACAATGGCTTTTTGGCTGCTGGATTGTTCTGGTCATTAGTGGCTGGATCGATTCTTTCTTTTCCGGTGGCGAACTTCTTTTTAGCATGTGTATTCATCGCCGGTGGTATATGGCGGTGCAACAGCAAATCGGAAAATTATTTTTATTCAGGCTGTACCTGCGTTGCTTGCATTAATTTTATTGAATATTGGGCTTTAACCGCAAAGTTGAGGTCTTCCTTAGATTGTGATGGATAAACCTAGATGATTGGATGTATTTAGGTTTAGGGAATCTTAGATCAGCTTATGTATTTTTCATTGAAGAAAATAACAAGTCGAGTTGTTAATCCATTAGCATTGATTTTAAAACAAAACCCTCTCATCCAACACCATTTCTGATGCGATATAGAGAGGATTTGTTTTATCGTAGCGCTATGCTAAAAATTATTTTTTCGGCATAGGTCCAAGTTTTACGCCATCCGGATAATATTTCCAGCCATCACGAATTTTGATTTTGTCATCCCAAGGTAATTTATACTCTCCTTTGGCCAGATCTTCCACCCAAGTCAGGTAGTTGGCTTTTTCACCACCAGGTTTTCCGACATAAGCGCGGCAACCCAGATTGAAAATATTATTTTCAAGTGCCCAGTTCTCACGTGCCTGATCTACCAAACGTGGGAAAAGTTCTGCGGTCACAATTTCCCAGGGGTTACGATGGCCTTGCTGAATGACATTACCATCATAATTGCAGATAGTACCTTCACCGAAGTAATAGAATACATTGTCATAACCTGCGAGATTGACAGAGACAGTGTACATTAGGTTTTGCCAAGCATTGGTTCTATTGGTCCAGATCCACTGATCGTTGACTTGTGTAGAATAGCCGGAAATCCGAATATAGACATTACATCCTTTATAGGCTGCTTCACGGGCCAATTCTGGGAACATGCCGTCATGACAGATACATACTGCTAGTTTTGAACCTTTTGGTCCATCACATACCGGCATACCGTAATTGCCAGGAGACCACGGTTCAATCGGTACCCATGGTTGTAATTTGCGGTAATGTAATGCAATTTCCCCTAGATTATTGACAATAATGGCTGTGTTATAAGGTGCTTTGCTCGGATCTTCATTTTTTTCCATCAAGGAAAATACTGCCCATACATCATTTTTCTTACAGGCATCTTTGAATTGCTGGATTTCCGGGCTTTCGATGGTTAATAGCATTTCATCATAAGTCCAGATTGCCGTATTTAGGCCCTGAGTTGAATACTCTGGAAATACAATTAAGTCGAGATCTGGATAGCCTGCCTTGGTATTGGCCAGTGCTGTACAAATCCTGTCAACTTGCACTTGTATATCTTCAGGTCCCTTGATCACAGGTACTGGATATTGGATTGCTGCAACAAGTAGGGCCTCTTCTGAAGCACTTACACTTCCGGTACTCGCCATGAGAATTCTCCTGTTTTTGGTCTACACTTTTGAAATAAGGTGCGTTGTTTACCTATGCAGTTAAATTCTCATTTTTCTATTATTTTGATAATACGTAATATGACTTATATGGGTGAAAATTTAGTCTTATTATTTTTTAATTATTTCAAAGCATTGGGTGATAGAAAATCACTTAAGAAATACAAAAAAACTGCCCCAAAATGATTTTAGGGCAGGGTATTCGTGGGAAAAATTTAAAATTGACCAGAGCCAGATTTACAGCTCATTTGCCTCAAGACGACCATTTTTATTGGCATCAAAATGCTTGAACAATAGTTTTGCATAGGCATCTACATCTTTACTGCTGATGGTTGCCTTATTATTTGCAATGGCTTTGAATTGTTCGGTGAAAATAGTTTGATATTCTGCTTTTGCTTTTTGCAGATTTTCATCATAGCGTTGCATGAACTCTGTGACATATGATATACGCTGAATTATCAGGAGACTTTCCCTTGGGAGATTCTAGGCAGCCAACTTATAAAAGTCTTCGGCCATTTGATTTGGTGTCTTAAAACCCAAACCCTTTTGAATTCTTCGATGATTATAA